>NZ_JAKKRM010000024.1:0-57639 GCF_025654295.1 Shewanella sp. SM23 | reverse complement strand
TCAATTTTCGCGACAAAGGGCAGCAAGTCTTTGCGTCTAAGCATTTTCTTTTTGATTAACTTGCCCGCTTTATCGACGCCAACAGCATGAAAAACAGACTTTGCGATATCTAAACCGATTGTAGTAATCTTCATAGGTGGACCCGTCCTCTTTCTGATGAGTTTTAGCGACTACATCGTGGCCCATTGCGAGGCCGATTTAAAGTGGATGGGTCCATTCCATTATCCATGGCGAGACTCACGCAATTTGTCTATTCGCCCTGCGGCAACTCCGAGGGGATGGCGTATTCCTTTGATTGTTGAGTTGTCTGTTGGCCACTTAAAGCATTGAAGAGTTGTGGATGTCTTGTTTCACCGTTAAAGTGTTAAACTCATTGGTTATTTAACTAAGCGTGCCGTCATGATGCACTTCATTCCCAAAAGCATAATATGATAACAAGAACCCTATTTTTTATAGCGCTAATTCTATCAACAGCAGTAAACGCTTCAGAGAACTCTCAGACAACATTAAAATCGGCAGACGAACTTGTCACAGTAGAACAACTTTCAATACAGCTTAAAGAGCTTACAGCAAAGCTTGAGGCTGTATCTAAAGATAATACTGAGCTTAAAAATTCTATTATTCCAAATATTGAGGAAGCCAAAAAGCAAGTTACTCAAATTAACCGGAAAAATACAGAGATAGCTCAATATCTTAAAGAACAAAAAGTTAACTATGAATCGCTTGAAAAGAGAGATGTCGATTTACATCTTTTTATGGACTCACCTGACAAACCCGCGTGGATTAATTTTGGGGCGGCGATAGTTAGTATCGTAGGCTCGATTGGACTCTCACTCTATTTTCTTCATCGGACTCTACGAAGAGAAACAGATAAGCAGGTTGAACAAATCGAAATAGATGCAAGTAAGCGTATGGAAGAACATCTCGAACTTCTTAAAACTCAAGAGAAACAACATAATGATTCATTAGAAAGCAAAATTCAACTTGCTAAAAATGAACAGAAAGAACGTCACAAAGTCGTAATTGACGAATTTCGTCAAAAGTGGATTAACACCTTTCGAGATGAAGCTAGTAGTTATGTCAGAGTCGCAATTCAACTACTCTATTTCTATAAAATCGAGAAAGATATGCTTGAGATAGTTAAACATTTGAAAAGTGCTGAAAGACGGTGCGCTGTGTTTCGAGCTAAATTCCGTGAAGAAAATAGCGGATTGCCGCGAATCCTCTCTGAAGAAAACAATAATGATTATAGAGAATTAATGATTTACGAGAGGCAAGCAAGAGAATATTTTGACAGTGTCAAATCCACGTATGCAGAGCTTAAGAAACTTGAATCTGAACTAATTGAAAAGACTGTTAAGATTAGTTTTATGCTTAACCCAGATAAAGATGCAAACAGTTTAAATGATAAAGCTTTTGATAATAAGATTTTAGGATTAGTTACCTTTATAAATAATGCATTTATCTCAGAGGAAAGGGTATATCAAGCTCTTACAAACGAATCTCGTATCAAAGAAAAACTCGCAGAGTTTCAGCGCATCGTACCCTTAATGCTCAAAGCTGAATGGGATCGAGTGCAGAGAAAACAGCAGTAGTAAAAAATGATGAGACTATAAAATTTTCTGTGCAGGAATTAACGAGCCATCTATCTTTAAATTTACAGAGTGTATGCTCGTAAGAAAGGGTTCAGATTACTATCGGGGTTGGTAAGATTAAGCACTGTCATGGAAGTGACCGTTGACGGCATGGATGCCGTCGTCGAGCCCTCAGGGATGAGTTAATGGCGTGTCACTGGAATGACAGTGCTTAATCGCTGAAACAGAATGATGAACACCCTCTCTATGAGTCATTAATACAGCCTTGTATTTGTTCAATTCCTACCCTAAAAACAAAGTTCTGTTACCGAAAAGCTGGATTCCCGCCCACAAGCATTGCGTGAATGACAGTGCTTAATCAATGTAGTTCGACATCAGTGCAAATCAAGGTGCGGCATCATGTCATTCGTCTTGTGGCCCTTGTCTAGTGGATCAAACGCGCAGGCGGGTTTTCTTCTGTTATAATGCCTCCTCGATTTTTTGGAGGCGAGAATGGACGTATCTTCTTTACTAGACGGCCTGAATGATAAGCAGCGCGAGGCTGTCGCGGCACCGCAATCTAGCATGTTAGTGTTGGCGGGCGCGGGCAGTGGTAAAACTCGGGTGTTGACCCACCGCATTGCGTGGCTGATGCAGGTTGAACAGCAGAGTCCTTACTCGATTCTGGCGGTGACGTTTACCAATAAAGCTGCGGCTGAGATGCGCGAGCGAGTTGAAAAAGTCGCTGGCACCAATATGGGCCGCATGTGGATTGGCACGTTCCACGGCTTGGCGCATCGCTTGTTACGCACTCACTTCCAAGATGCGGGTTTACCGCAAAGCTTCCAAATCCTCGATTCTGACGATCAAGTACGCTTGATCAAACGTATTCTAAAAAGCCTAAATTTGGATGAGAAACAATATCCTCCACGCCAAGCTCAGGGTTATATCAATGGTAAAAAAGACCAAGGATTACGCCCTAAGCATATCGATGCGGGCGGTTTTCCGCTTGAGCAGAATCTGCTAAAAATCTATCAGGTTTACCAAGAGTCTTGTGACCGCGCTGGTTTAGTCGATTTTGCCGAAATCCTATTACGTGCCCATGAGTTATGGCTCAATAAGCCGCACTTGTTGGCCCATTATCAAGACAGATTTAAGCATATTTTGGTGGACGAGTTCCAAGATACCAACGCGATCCAATATGCGTGGATCCGCGTGCTTGCCGGTCAAACTGCCAATGTGATGATAGTCGGTGATGACGACCAATCGATTTACGGTTGGCGCGGTGCTCAGGTTGAAAACCTACACCGATTCTTAAAAGATTTTCCGAGTGCGACTACGATTCGCCTCGAGCAAAACTATCGCTCTAAGGGCAATATCCTTAAAGCGTCCAACGCCTTAATCGCCAATAACCCCGAACGTATGGGCAAAGAGCTGTGGACGGATGAAGCCGATGGCGATCCGATTTCGCTCTATTGCGCCTTTAATGAAATGGACGAGGCGCGCTTTATCGTCGGTCGAATTAATGATTGGCACGAAAAGGGCGGCAACCTTAGTGATTGTGCGATTTTATATCGTTCTAACGCTCAATCGCGGGTATTGGAAGAAGCCTTATTACACAAAGGCTTAGCCTATCGCATTTACGGCGGTTTACGCTTCTTCGAACGCCAAGAAATTAAAGATGCTATGGGTTACCTGCGGCTGATTAATAACAAAGACGACGATGCAGCGTTTGAGCGTGTAGTGAATACGCCGCCCCGTGGCATTGGCGATCGCACTTTAGATATTTTGCGCTCCACCGCGCGCCAGCATGAGTTAACCCTGTGGCAGGCGAGTGTGCGTTTACTCGACGAGAAAGTGCTCGCGGGCCGCGCAGCAAATTCTGTGCGTGGTTTCATGGACTTAATCATGACACTGCGTGAAGACACCCAAGATATGGTGCTGTATCGCATGGCCGATACTGTGATCCAAGCTTCGGGCCTTAAGGCCATGTATGAAGCCGAAAAGGGTGAAAAAGCCCACGCTAGAATCGAAAACTTAGAAGAACTTGTCACGGCGGCGCGTACCTTCGAAATGCCAGAAGAGCTGGAGGACATGGGCGAACTTAACGGTTTCCTATCCCACGCGGCGCTCGAAGCGGGCGAAGGTCAAGCCGATGCCTTTACCGATGCGGTGCAGCTAATGACGCTGCATTCTGCCAAAGGGCTAGAGTTCACTATGGTGTTCATGGCGGGTGTCGAAGAAGGGATCTTCCCGAGTAAAATGGCGCTCGAAGAGGGCGATAGACTCGATGAAGAACGCCGTCTCTGCTATGTGGGCATGACCCGCGCCATGGAAAAACTCTACATAACTTATGCGGAATCGCGGCGCATTTATGGCCGCGAAGATTACGCGCGGCCATCGCGTTTTATCAAAGAGATCCCGCCGCAATATGTGGATGAAATCCGTCTTAAGGCGCAGGTTTCAACACCGATGGTGAATAATCGTTTCAGCGCCCAAAAATCGGCTGCCACAAACGATACGGGTTTTAACGTCGGCCAACGAGTCAATCACCCTAAATTTGGTGAAGGTAAAGTGACCAACTTTGAGGGCAGCGGTGCCCAAGGGCGAGTTCAAGTGAGCTTTACTGACTTTGGCAGCAAGTGGTTAGTGGTGGCTTACGCTCGGTTAGAGGCGCTTTAATACCTGCCCTGAACGCGATGAATGTCAGCTTTTTATGACACGCTTTTAGGGCGTAAATTCGCATCGGGAGAAGCATGGGTATATGATGCTAATCCTGAAACCGAGTGGAAACTTGAGGGTATTGGGAGTACCTAGTTAATGAATTTAAAGCAGAAGTGGGATGTGTATTCCCGTCTTACTCGAATCGACCGTCCCATAGGTACGCTATTGCTGATGTGGCCATGCTTGATGGCGCTGATGTTAGCGGCGGGTGGTATGCCCGATCTTAAGGTATTGATCATCTTTATTATTGGCGTGGTGATCATGCGTGCCTGTGGCTGCATTATTAACGACTATGCCGATCGTGACCTCGACTCTTTTGTGGAACGCACTAAATCTCGGCCGCTGGCCAGTGGCGAAATCAGCACGAAAGAAGCCTTGATACTGTTCGTCGTTTTAGGTTTATCTGCTTTTGGTTTAGTCTTATTACTCAATGGATTAGTGGTTAAATTATCCGTTGTTGGTATTATCCTCACGATCATTTATCCCTTCACTAAACGCATCACCAATATGCCGCAGATGTTTCTAGGCGTGGTGTGGAGTTGGTCTATCCCTATGGCTTACGCCGCACAGACGGGTGAAGTACCCATCGAGGCTTGGTGGTTATTTGCGGCCAATTGGTTTTGGACTGTCGCCTACGATACCATGTATGCCATGGTCGATAGGGATGATGATTTAAAGGTGGGCATTAAATCCACTGCAATTTTGTTCGGTAAATATGACCGCCAAATCATAGGGCTATTTCAGCTTGCTGCGCTGGCTTGTTTTATCGCCGCCGGTTGGAGCGCCGATCGTGGTTTACTCTATGGCCTAGGTTTACTGACTTTTGTCGGTTTTAGTACTTACCAGCAAATGCTGATCTTTGATCGCGAACGAGCCCCTTGTTTTAAAGCGTTTCTCAATAACAATTGGGCTGGACTCGCATTATTTGTTGGGCTGGGCGCCGATTATTTAGTTTAGTGAGCATCATTTTTGTTGTGGAAGATCCTGATGGATCATCCACTGATTCTGTGGCGCTAATATTTGTTCTAAATCAATCTGGTGGATGTTGTCTTGGGAGATGACCTTGATAACTGGGCTCACTCTGTGGGGATAAGGCACACCTTCGAGTGCGCGTATTGCGAGATCGATGGCAATTCGAGCCTGCAATACTGGTGAGTCGCTGACCGTCGCGAGTAGCTGTTTTTTCTGCACTAATTCTATGGTCTGTGCATTCGAGTAGAATGCGATGACTTTTCCCGTTTTATTCCTACGCCCGTCTAAATAGCGCGCCGCAAAAGTAGCAGCAACTGCATTGGCGATCACATAATCTACACTTTGTTTAGTAAGCACTTTTCGCACTAAATCAGCTTGAATAAATAACTCTGTAGTGCCAAACCCTCCTTCAATTGTGTCGAACTCTTGTTTGGCTGCCGCCCGCCTAAATCCTTGTTCCGCCGCCATAACCCAAGAGGCGTCCTTAGGTCCAGGAAACCAAGCAACTTTAAGTTTCGCAGGCGCTTTATCGACAGGGTCTCGTTGCTGCGATGCAATATACTCAATCGCCGCCGCAGACATATCTTCAAAGCTGACTAAGGAACGACTCGTGAGTTTGTCGGTCGCGATACCATTCACTAAATCAATAACAGGAATGCCCACAGCAGAGAGTTGTTCGATATCCGCAATCAGTCCGTCAGCCGTATTCGCAGCAATAATATAGGCTTGAGCTTTGAGGGCTTGGCAATCATAGAGTTGTTGTTTTTGTTGCTCAATATTGTCATATCCTCCAGCATCATAAATGCCGAGAGTTACACCTTGACGTTCGGCTTCCTGCGATAACCCAAAGGCGACGCCCCACCAATATTGGTCTTTACCATGGGGAAGTAAGGCGCAGATCCGCCATGGTTTATTGGCTTGAGTGAGTGGTGTGTATGCCGTTTTTTTGCCATCAGCAATCACATCGGTGGGATACCAAGTTGCCTGCACTGCAAAGGTGAAACTATAGAGGATTAAGGTGAGGCAAATCCTGAGGGAGTAAGCGAAGAATGCAGTAAAGTGCATAGGATCATCATGTTAAGTTAACAATAGATTAAGCATAGATGAATGATCCATAGTTGCTAAGTCGATGCTAAATAAAGCTGATTTATTCTTAATAACCAGTGCCATGAAGTGTTATGACACTTTTATGATGGGCTGCAGAGTGGTTGAAATTGTAGGGTAGTCTTACATTAGCAGGCTTTACGCTTTGACTTGTTCACTGAATGCTTAAGTTTACATTTCACGCTTAAGGCTTAATTGCCACAGCTGGTTTTTGCCATAGTGCTTAGTCTATAGTCATTGGCTTATAGTGGTTTTTTATGATCAATTTCATGCTTAGGTAACAAGGAATCGTTATGTTTATTCCGTCAGGATTTGCACGGGTTAGCCCGTATATGATGATCGCTGATGCCGATAGTTTAGTGGTTTTTTTACAGCAAGCCTTTGATGCTAAAGCGCTACATATTTCCCGTCGGGCTGATGGCAAAATAGCTAATGCACAGATGCAAATCGGCGACTGTTTATTTATGTTGAGTGAGGCGAGTGAAGCTTTTCCGCCTATGCCCGCATCCTATTATTTATATGTGGAAAATGCCGATAAAACGGTGGCTCAGGCACTCGCCGCTGCGGGTGAATTGGTGATGGAAGTGGCGAATATGCCCTATGGCGATCGCCAAGGTGGAGTGCGGGATCCCGTGGGCAATCTGTGGTGGATCTCCCAGCGTTTAGCCGCAGGGCCATATCAGGATTGATCGTCAAGTGATAACCAGTCAAAGGAGATGATGTATGCCGTGCCAGTTAACCCGATTATTTGGAATCGAATTGCCGATTATTCAAGCGCCTATGGCGGGTGTTCAGGGCAGTGCCTTAGCGATAGCCGTGTCGCAAGCGGGGGCGTTGGGATCTTTGCCCTGCGCCATGTTATCCCTCGAAGCCTTAGATACCGCCTTGACACATATTCGCACCCAGACGACTAAGCCCATCAATGTAAACTTCTTTTGTCATCACGAACCTGAACCGCAAGCAGCGAAACAAGCCGCATGGCTTAATCAACTCGCGCCTTATTTTTCTGAGTTGGGTGTCAATCCTGATAGCCAAACCGTGGGGGCACAACGCGCGCCATATACCAGCACCCAGGCTGCAGTGTTAGCTAAATTTAAACCTGAGGTGGTGAGTTTTCATTTTGGCTTACCGAATGAAGATTTGTTGCTGGAGATAAAGTCTTGGGGTTCAAAAATCATTTCGACAGCGACAACTGTAGAAGAAGCCCTATGGCTTGAAGCGCGTGGTGCGGATGCCATTATTGCGCAGGGTTTAGAGGCCGGAGGTCACAGGGGGCATTTTTTATCCGATGATTTAACCGAGCAATTAGGCACTTTTAGTCTATTGCCGCAAATCATTGCCGCCGTTGATATTCCTGTTATTGCAGCGGGTGGCATAGTCGATGCAAAGACAGTGCGCGCCGCTATGGCGATGGGCGCTTCGGCGGTGCAAGTGGGGACGGCATACTTACTCTGTCCTGAATGCACCACCAGTGATATTCACCGTGCCGCTCTGCAAAGTGAGGCCGCGCAGCATACGGCTCTGACTAACTTATTCACTGGTCGACCCGCCCGTGGAATTATGAATCGTTTTATGGCAGAGCTTGGCCCCATCAATAATGCCGCACCGGATTTTCCGCTCGCCTCAAGCGCCGTCGCAGTATTGCGAAGCGCCGCTGAACAACAAGGATTTGGTGATTTTAGCCCACTTTGGTGCGGCCAAAATGCAACAGGTTGTCAGGCTATTCCCGCCGCAGAGCTGACGAGGCAATTGGCGTTAGGTTTGATGGTCTAAGATATTGTTGGATAGGTTATTAATACTCATTGTTATGCTCATCAAGGCTTACATTTAATATAGCTAAATTAGCGGCTTGTTAGTTTATACTCGTCGTTTAAAGGTTGGTTGGTGGTTAGACTGCCGCTTCTTTTAAATTATGTTTTTTCTGTACAAATGGCTGCAAATCACTGGCCCTATAGTCGTGGGTGCGAGTGTTCTATAGATTTAAGGAAAACAATATGTTGTTACGTAAAATCATTGTTATGTGCCTTGCTGTTATGAGTTTTGCTACGTTTGCTGGCAATAAAGCCTATCAAGATATCGCACTTAAAACCTATCCAGATCAGCAGCAAGTGACTTTAGCCAGTGTTGCGGGTGACAAGCCGATATACCTAAAGTTTTGGGCGACCTGGTGCCAACCTTGTATGGAACAAATGCCGCATTTTGAAGCCCTGCAGAAGAAATATCAGGACAAGATTAATATCGTCGCGGTGAACATCAATATTAATGAAGAGCAACCTAAGATTGCTGACGTTATCGCGCGTTTCGGGCTCACTATGCCCGTGTGGTTGGATAATGAAGGCGAGCTGGGTGTGGCTTTAGGTTTGGTCGGTACACCCTATAGTGTATTAATCAATCGTGCTGGTGATGTGGTTTACACTAGCCATGAGTCTGATGCCAATTTAGATAAATTTATCGATATGTTGGCGAATGGCCAAGAGTTGACTGCGCAGACAACGGAGGCACCCAGTGCCGAACAAACAGCTAAGTTACTGAAACCTTGGGAACAAGGTGAGCATTTACTTTTTTTTACCGCAACATGGTGTGATTGGTATTTGGCTGATAGCCGCCCAGAAATGTCTAAAGAGTGTATTGCTGTTCAAAAAGGTTTAAATAATCTCGCGCAAAAAGTGCCTAATAAATCGTGGCACGGTGTGGTCAATCATTTGTGGACAGACAATAAAGCGCTCGAAGATTTTAAGCAGCTTTATCAAACTCAAGTCGATTTTAGTATCGATGAATTAGGTGTGTTATTTAATCATTTTAAAATCCGCAATATTCCTACTTTACTGTGGGTTAAGGATGGTAAAGTTATTCAGCGTATTACTGATTTTAGCCAGCCAGAGAAAGTAGTTGAGCAACTTTCGGCTCAATAAGCTCATTCCAAATGTTGGGCCTTTGATAGATATCCAAAGGCCTTTTGTCTTCAAAGATTGAATAGATACACAGCTCAATATTCGGTGTTAAAGTCATTGCCCATGGGAAGCACTGCGCAATAAACTGATTCGTAGAACGAGTTGGTTAAGCAGTAACCTTGTTTGGTGTGATGCAGAGTGTTTTCCATTTTATCGTTGAATTTTATTGTGGGGGGTTTTAGCACTATGACGCCGATTTTCAGTAATGCCGCTATTGGTCGTAGTTTGTTGGTTTTGCTCTTGTGTGCTGGCGTATTCTTTTTTATCGATTTTTTAGTGCCCGCCTTAGCTGCATTGATTGTGTGTTTTTCAAGTTGGCCTCTCTATCAAAAACTATTGGCAAAATGCGGTGGTCGCTCGGCGTTGGCGGCAACTATTGCCCTGTGTTGTATTGTGCTCGGGCTGATTATTCCGCTGGTGTTTGTATTTTCCTATGCGTTACAAGAGATTAGAACTTGGGTTGATTGGTTGGTGTTTACTAACCAACATGGTTCGCCCGTGCCCTTGTGGATCAAAGACTTACCTTGGATGGGTGAATGGTTAACCCTGCAATGGCAGCAGTTTATTGGTGAACCCCATGAATTAGGCCAAATTATCAGTGCCATTAGTGGCCAGAATTTGAGTGGCATTTCCCGTTGGGTGCTGCAATTGGGTTGGAATACTTTAGGGTTGTTATTGACCTTACTTTTTATGCTGATCACTTTGTTTTTCCTCTATAAAGATGGTCCGCAAGTGGCTAAGCAGTTGGATATCGTGGGTGAGCGAGTGCTGCCTGCTCGCTGGCATAGTTTTTCCCGTGTGGTGCCTGCAACAGTCAGTTCTACCGTGATAGGTATGACGCTTATCGCAATTGGTGAGGGTATAGTGCTGGGGATTGCCTATTGGATTGCGGGAGTACCTTCGGCCGTGGCTTTTGGGGTGTTAACTGCCTTTATGGCCTTGGTTCCTGGCGGCGCGCCAACCATGTTTACCTTGATTTCACTCTATCTTGTCGGCACTGGCGATATGACGGCGGGTGTCGGCTTGTTCCTTTGGGGCAGTATAGAGCTGTTTATTGTTGATAAAACCTTAAGGCCTAATCTTGTCGGTGGGCCGATTAAATTGCCTTTCTTACCGACTTTTTTCGGTCTGATCGGCGGCGTAAAAACCATGGGTTTTGTCGGTTTGTTTGTTGGTCCAGTATTGATGGCCCTGCTGGTGGCCATTTGGCGTGAGTGGTTAAGGGAAGAACCCGAAACGATAATGGATAAACAGGAGGATAAATAGTCGCTAAAGCTTCATTTCTCTAAGGTATTTTTGCGCTCATCGGTGTAAAACCACCAAGGTTTAGGATCTTCACCTGCCATAAAACGGGTGATGGAGATAAACACATCGAGCATACAGGGGTCGTGTCTCTGGCCCGTTTTGTCGCACAGCGTTTGATACAGCTCGTAGGGGTTTCTATCTAACAGCTGCTCAGGCTTATCTATGCCAAGCAAACGTAAATCCGCCGCACAGGCTTTGCCAATATTGGGTAAATCAGTCAATTGCTTAACCTCGGCACGCACGACTTTTGCAGGATTCATACGGATTGCCTCGTTAAAACACACGCTGAAAAGTCATTACTGCTGGATAATCGCTTAGGCGAGATAATTGCCTTGGCGAAATAAGAGCCTGCAAATAACAGGCTCATAAACAAAGCTATCAAATCTAGGCTTTAACCAGTGTAGTCAGATCCGCTGGGCGGTAGTAAACCGATTTTAGTACCTTACCTTGGCGAACCACTTTACCTGCCATTTCCACATCTTTAGCGCATTTCGCTATGATGAAATCACCTTGCTGACTACCGACAATTTCAACACCTTGCTTGGCATAGAAGGCTATGGTCTCGGCAAGTTCTTGCTCGTTACGGCACACTTTACTCATATTGCTCGAGTGGACTTCATCCCAGCAGCTAATAAAGTCGATTTCACGGTTTTGAGCCACGCAAAGCAACAAGTCAATCAGGTAACTGATTTCGAGTCTGTCGGTCATGGCCTGTGCGCCTAAATGCACCAAACGCCCCATTAACACGTATACAGAATCGACTATGGCATCGGCCTGTTCGATACGGCTATCGGCTTCTGCAAGTTCAGTTAACTCCTCAATAATCAGTGAAGTATGTAAGGTGTCGGCCTTGTCATCTAAAGAATCAACATCATTAACGGGCAAGTCGAAGGTGCTACGAAACTCACTGATATCACGATATAAGTGGTCATAAATAGGTTGAGTTAAGCGGGTGAGTTTCATCTGATTTGCCTTGAAATAAAGAGTTTGGCGGCAATTTTAAAGAAATGCGTCGCAGAATACAAAGATGGGGCAGAGATAAAAATACCCGCAGCCAAATAGGCGGCAGCGGGTTTCGGTAAATTTTGGCGGATGACCGAATGGAGAAATATATTGTGAGCCTGTGTGGCTCCCGCTGAATGAACAGATATTTAATACGATTGGTATTATTGGCCGTATTTTGCAATCAGTTGATCAAGATAAGGGCCAACGTCTTTATCAGCCCAATCGAGATATCCCCGCACAAAACCGACAAGATTACCTTTAGCATCAAAAATATAACTGGCGGGTACGACATTCGCGGGAATGATTTGTTCTATGTTTTGCTCTGGGTCAAGCCAAGTGGCGTAGCCGCTAAAGCCATGTTGGTTAAGAAAAGGGCGTACATCTTTAGATTCTTCATCGATAGAGATTGGAATGATGGCGATATTCTTCCCTTGATACTGCTGCTTAAGTTTTTGGAGTTCTGGAATTTCCCTTAAACAGGGGGCGCACCAGGTTGCCCAAAGATTAACTAAAACCAATTTTCCTTGGTGCTGTTTTAGGGTTTGGGTTTGTCCTGATTCATCAATAAAGGGAACTTCTGGTACGCCGCGTGCGTGCTGCATTTCTATAAAACCAGTCATCACTAGGGGCTTAGGGAGGGGCTCTCCCGTACTGTAGAGTTTATTGTCTAGTGAGTGGGCTGAGCTGCTATTAGAAAACAGACCCAAACACGCCAGTAGAACAAAGGGAAAATAGTGTGATTTCATCTGGTTATCCTTTACTTCAAATAGTCGTTTGTGTTTTTCTACGGGTTACCAATGCGAGACACAACCCAACACCAAGCACTAATAACAGCAGTGGCCCAAACCAAAGTGCGAAGGTGGAGGCTTTAAATTCAGGTTGATAACGGATTTTTTGACCATAGCGTTGCACCATAAAATCGATAATCTCATCTTGGCTTTGCCCCTGTTCCAGCATCGAGAATATTTGTGCTTTGAGCTCGTGGGCGATTGGCGCCTGTGATTCAAATAGGCTCTGATTCGTCGCCATAGGGCAACGCAGCACTTTACTGATATCTATTGCCTGTTGCTGGTAGGAAAGGCTTGATATGGGCTGAGCTTGCGCGACGGATAAGCATGGGATCCCTATCCCACATAAGGTGATAGGGAGCAGTAAGACTAAAAAGCGCAATATTGGATTCATTAGGCAAGTGTCTCCTGTGGTTTGTGATGGGATAGGTTACCTAAGGTTGTTAAATCAGCTTGGTAGCTAAAATGGCGAGTAGGCCAAGCGGCAATCGCTCCACCTAGCATCATTAATAGCGCACCAAGCCAGATCCAACTCGCAAGGGGTTTATAGCTGATGCGGATAAGGTATTCGCTGTCACTTAATTGCAGCCCCATAGACACATAAATATCCCGCCAGAATCCATGATCGATACCCGCGTGGGACATTTCCATCCCATTGCTTTTAAAGGTTTGCCGTTGTGGTGTGATATAGCCTAAAACCCGTTCATCATTCGCTGCATCGCGGATACTGATATTGGCCTGAATGGCGGTAAAGCTGCTCGTTTCAACATTCTCAGTGCTTTCATACACTAAGACATAACTCGCTAAAGGCTTACCTTGACCAGGCCCCATTCGCAGTAGGGCTTCCTGTTCAAAAAAGGAGACGGATGTTGCACCAATAATAGTGATAGCCACCCCAAAGTGGGCGAATAGCATGGCTATAAACCCTTGTTTTGATGATTTAACGGGAGGATTTAAGCCGTGCTCATTGCGGTTTTGAGTTAATTGACGGGCATATATTCGTCTACCTAATCCCGAGGCTGCCAATATCGTGAGCAATAAACACACCAGCAACCAAAGTGCTGCGGCAGTGCCAAGGAGTAAAAATAAGCTATTGCCCGAGGCGGCCTGTAAGCTTACCCAGCCAGCGACGGCTAATATCACTAGGCTAGGAATGAGCAAGGAAGCGATACGAGTCTTTGAGGCATTTTGCCATTGCGCTATTTGCCATTGCACTAAGGGCGCAATGCCCATTAACAGGACAAGCAAGAAAGTGAGGGGGACAAATATAGCGTTGAAATAAGGGGCCCCCACTGAAAGTGTACCTAAATCGAGTAGCTCATAGATCAAAGGGTAAAATGTACCGAGTAATACGGAAAACCCTGCTACGACTAAGATAACGATCCCGAGCAGTAACAGCGTTTCCTTACTGAAAAGCGCGAAAGTCACATCCTGTTTTAAATGGTGGGCTTTGAGTGCAAAAATGAGTAACGCAGCCCCAACAAAAATCACTAATAAGCAGAGGATTGACATGCCACGGGTCGGATCGGCGGCAAAGGCATGTACCGATTGCACTATGCCGGAGCGCACCAAAAAGCTGCCGAGTAAACTGAGTGAAAATGCCAATAAGCACAGCAGTAAAGTCGTGAGTTTAAAGCCATGAGTATGTTGAGTGAGAATGAGGGAATGCACTAATGCTGTTGCCACAAGCCAAGGAATAAAGGAGGCGTTTTCTACCGGATCCCAAAACCACCAGCCACCCCAACCCAGTTCGTTATAGGCCCACCAAGACCCAAAGGCATTGCCGCCCGTTAGAAACACCCAGGCTAATAATACCCAAGGTCGTAAATAGTTAATTTGACGGGTATTAAAGCCACCACCGAGCAGTGATGCTAACGCTGCGGCAAAGCAAACAGTGAGGCCAACATAACCAAGAAAGAGCATGGGTGGATGCAGTATGAGTCCTATGTCTTGCAAAATAGGGTTAAGATCTCGCCCTTCAATCGGAATGTTAGGTAATAAACGGGCAAAGGGATTAGAGGTAAAGAGTAAAAATAGGTTAAAACCTAGGATCACTAACGCCAAAATGGCCAACAGCCTCGCAAAATACAGGGCGTCTTGGTATTTATCGCTGGCCTTATCCTGAGTGCAATCCGCCATCTTTATGCGATAACTAATGATCGCGCCCCAAAGGGCAATCGCAAATATCCAAAACAGCATTGACCCTTCGTGGCTGCCCCAAACGGCGGCCACTTTGTAACCCAATGCTAATTGGCTATTCGAGTGGTTTGCGACATAAGCAACAGAAAAATCATCAGTGACAAAGCCATAAATTAAGCAAAGAAGTGAAACAAATACCGAGGTAAATATAGCTCTAAAGAGTATCGGGCTTAATCCTACCAGATAGGCATTATTCTGCTTAATACCGATTAAAGGTAGTGCTGCAGAAAATAATGCCAATACGCTACTGATGATCAGTAATATATGTCCAATTTCTGGAAGCATAGTTGTCATTTATTATGCCTTAGAATAATGTGGTCGCGGTAATATAGTGTTTACAGTTGGCTATTTTACCCGTGTGATTTTTACATGCTGATTTTTATTAAGTTCGCTCAGAAACTTGAGTTATTTTCTTGTGATTTTAAATTTACATATAATCTTTTCGTAGTAAAAGTCAGTTTAATCACAAGATTTAATCACTGTTGATTTTAAGATTAGTCGAGTTTCGCATTTAATAATGTGATCTTATCCGTTATTAAATCATTCCTTTTTACGCTTGATGTTTTTTGAAAAGTAAAACGCATTTTTAGTTTTTTTTATAACTGAAATGTGCTTTTTAACTTCTAAAAAATAAATGACATTAATTTTGTAAGTTATTGTATTTAAATTGTTTTAATTGATTTTATTCATCTTGATTTATCAGCGGGAATTTAGTGTGCTCTAGCTCTGATTTTTAATGGTTTTTTGCCTCCACCATGCTGTAACTGGTCAATTGTTTATGTCTTTCAGTGAGCAGTTAGGTTCAGTAGAAAATAAAAAACTAATGATAATTAGGAGTGAATGATGAAACGATGGAAATCCAAAATAGCACTCAGCGTGCTGTTTTGTTTAGGTACTATCGTCAGTGTGGCCGGAATAGCATCCGATGCTAAACCGGGCGAGGTAAAGCCTGGCTATGGTAATAAACAACAGAGTGCGGAAGCTCAGGGAATTATGGCTAATCCCGATCTAACACTAGAATCCCGTGGTGTAAGAACACTGCAGGATTATATTGTTCAGGAAAAAGAGTTGTTTGATTTTCTTTTTGAAAATCATCCGGTATTTAAATATGCCGAGCAAGGTCGTTTAAAAGGAACCTATAAGGTCAGTGACCGTGGTGAAGAATACTTACACGGTGGTGATAGCCAAAAATATAGCCAACATCAAGAGGGCAATCGCCCTATGGCATTGCAATATCGCCTCGGTGCCAAGTCGATTTTGGATTTCCCAAATAAGTTTGTTGGTCCTGAAAAATGTGGTGAGTGCCACGGCCCACAATATGAAAAGTGGAAACGTTCACGCCATTCAAAAACCTTACGTTTTCCGGGGAGTCATCCCGAAGTCGATAACGATTTAAACAAAACCATGTATGGCACTAAGGATACTTCTATCCTGCCAGACGGCATTACCCCTGATGCAATTTATGCGACGGTGGGAACACCAAGAACCAAATACGGCTTTATCGATAGCTACTTAGTACGCGGTACTTTCCATGTGAAAGACGGTTTACTCAAAGATGGTACTGGCACTATGGTCGCCGGTGGTAACCAATTCTCCCGTGGTTGGGCTGAATGGTTAACCCCTGAAATGGCGAAGAAAATTCAGAAAGTTATTCCTGAATTTCCAACTAAAATGGAAGATTTTGGCGCGAGTGGTTCACACCAATGGGGTATGAGCTCCTATGGTGCTAAATACGAGAAGGAATTCTTATTCCAACCTGCGAGCTCCTATTGCGAAATGTGCCACACCTTTAAGTTTGATTTTAAAACTAAAGATGAGTTTTTTGCAGCCCTTGGTAATCCTAAAGAGCTCCAAAAACATACAGTGTCACTCGGTATTACCTGTGAAGAGTGTCATGGCGCAGGTGGTCATTTAGACGGCGGTATCGGTGGTGGTATGCCTTCTAACTGTGAGCGTTGTCACCAGCGTTTTAACTTCGTAGAAGAACTTGCGCAAACCCCACAGGGTAAAGAAAAACTGGAATATGCCTTTAACGTGAAGATGAAATCTTCGTGCCCATCTTGTGGTACAGAAGGTTCGCAAATGTTTGCCTCGTCTCACTACGATAAGGGTATGCGTTGTTCTACCTGTCATGATCCACACGAAGTGACTGATGGTGATTGGAAATCCGGTATTACTAAACCAAAACTCATCAAAGAATGTACCGATTGCCATACGGCACAGGCTGAAATTGCGAGTAATACCAAAACCCACAGTAAACAAACTTGTCAAAGCTGTCATATGCCAAACATGGGTAGTTGTGAAAACTTCACCGCGATCCAGTTCCCTGATATGGCCGGTTTCGACAACGTTCGTAAGTCGCACATGTGGAAAATCGATGTTGATCCATTGCGTAAGACACTTAACCCACCTGAAGGTAAGTCTCGCGACTCATCCACTAAGGGCTGGACTGTGGCGAAGGACGAAAATGGCCATAACTACCTCGATCTCATGTGGACCTGTGCTCGTACTTCCGCTTCTGATCACGATGTAGTGGATAATAAAGGTTGCCATAGCCAATTCCAATCTAAGTTGGGTGAGGGTCTGCACTTTAAAGATCAACAGCAAATCTACGGCAAAGTTCAGAAGTGGCAAAAACCAGTGAAAGAAACCTATGCCAAAGTAGAAAAAGCCCTTATTAGCATCGATAAGTCGCCCAATATGGCGAAGTTATCGGTAGAAGATAAGACGCAAGTGCTGTTGTTGACCGATAAAGCTCAAGATGTCCTCAAGCTGATTAAAGCCGATGGTTCATGGGGTGTTCATGGTGCGCGTTACTCACAAAAACGCTTAGATGCCGCCTTGACCTATGTGACCCAAGCCCAAGCAATCATTGATGGTAATGCGCTGAGTGCGAAGAAAATATAGTTTAACTTGAGTCCTAGTTATCCCCGACACCTTTGGGTGTCGGGGAATATGAGAGCCTAATTATGCATAACATGCTTCGTCAAAGTGTAAGCCGAATATTGATGGTGTTGGCCTTAGGCGTGACTGCGATGCCAGTCATCGCCGGTGGTGGATCAGAAATGTCTGAAGTGCCCTATAACGAAATCCAATTAAATCCCATTTCGATGATGGAAGCGGAAACCTTAGTCGGCAAGCAAGGCGTTTATTTTTTCGACGTAAATACACTGGAGATATGGGCAGAAGGTTTTATCCCCGGAGCAGTTTTTTTCAATGTTCAGAATTGGAGAGAGTTACTTCCAAAGAATAAAGATGCAGTCATGGTGTTTTACTGCGCTAACCGCCTTTGTACCAGCAGCAATATGGCGGCGAGAGAAACCATGAAGCTAGGTTACACAGGTGTGCGTCATATGGCCGATGGTATTTATGGCTGGCGTATGTCAGGTCGAGTAACAGAAAAACCTTAGTAACACACAGGACCGATGTTTTATCGGTTTGGTTTGCAGGGCCAAAAGGCGAAACCCACAGGGTTAACATTGTAGAGAACATAAAATGAAAACACGTATGCCAACTTCTTTTATCCCCAAAAGCATCACAGTGGCGACCTGCGCCGCATTATTTGTTTCGGTAGCCAGTTTTGCCGGCACAAGTCTGAAAACCGATGCAGATAAAACCTCCTACAGCATTGGCGCTTCTATTGGGAATTACATTTCTGGTCAAGTTTACAACCAAGTTGAATTGGGTTCAGAGGTGAATGTCGACTTAGTCGTGCAAGGTTTTGTGGATGCGCTTAAAGATAAACAGCAATTAACCGACGAAGAAGTGCTGACCTACCTGAACCAAAGAGCAGAACAACTCAATGCCGCAAGAACTGTCGTTGCTGAAAAACAAATGGCAGAAACTAAAAAGGCAAGTGCGGCATATCTTGCTGAAAATCAAAAAAAGTCTGGCGTTAAAGTTACCGCCTCTGGTCTTCAATACGAAGTCTTAACCCAAGGTAAAGGTCATAAACCCAATCCAGAAGATGTGGTCACAGTGGAATATGTTGGCACTCTTATCGATGGGACTGAGTTTGAAAATACGGTTGGACGTAAAGAGCCCACTCGCTTTGCATTAATGTCGGTGATCCCCGCTTGGGAAGAGGGATTAAAGTTGATGCCTGTGGGGTCTAAATATCGTTTTGTGGTACCAGCAAGCCTTGCCTATGGCACTGAAGCCGTAGGTATTATTCCTCCTGAGTCAGCACTTATCTTTGAAATTGAACTGAAAAATATTGAGAAACCCAGCGAAATGAAAGAGATGAAAAATAAAAAGATGATGCCTGCACACGGTTAATCTGGCTCCTAAAACGAGTTGTTTGAAGAGTGAAATGGAGACTGGAATGGTGAGCTTAGGACTAGGCATTGGCATCAGTTTACTGTTGTTTGTTGCTTATATTTACTGGCAGCACATGCGTCTAAACCTAGTAATGGGAATCGCACAGTTGCCAAACATGTCGAGCAAAGTGCCCTTTGCGATGGGAATCGTCCTAGTGCTGCTTACCCTTGCTATCTACAGTCAAACAGGCCGTTTTAGGGATTGGGATCAAGGTCGGATTGATGAAAATATTGATTATTTAGTGGCGGCTGAGATCACCAAAGCCAGTCGTTGGGTTCAGAGTGAGCCGCAAAACACCTTGGCACTTATGTCATTAGCTCAGGCTTACAATGCGGGAGGTTTGTACTCAGATGCGGTGCTGACCTTAGATAAATTACTCGAAATAGGGGGAGAAGATGCCGAAGTGTTAGGGGCAAAAGCTAACGCGCTTTATTACCGCGAGCTTCGGCAAATGACACCTGAAACCCAAGAGGTGATTGCCAAAGCATTAGCACTCTCTCCCTTTGAGCCTCAAACCCATATGTTACTCGCGGCAGATGCTTACTTGCATGCTCGTAACCAAGAGGCCATTGACCATTGGCAGCTCCTGCTCAAACACAATGGGGACAGTATCAACCGTGAAGCAATCGATAATGCGATTGCAAAAGCACAAAGCAAAATGAATGAAAGATGAAACCCGTTCTATCAACCCTCGCCGTAAAGATCTGTCCCTGCAAGGAATCTGGCGAGGCGTTGATATTTTTAATAAAAGGATAAATAGGATGAAGAAATACTATGCATTGTTGCTGTTAGTGCCCTTGCTATTTGGCTGTAATAAAAGCGAGGCCACAGACCATGTTCATAAAGCCGAGATGATCCACGAGCATGACCGTTGCCATTTATGCGGCATGGTGATCACTAAATATCCCGGACCTAAAGGGCAAGTGCACCTCAAGGCTGAGAAAACGGTACCTAAGTTTTGTTCGGCTCGCGATATGTTTAACTTTGCATTACAGCCTGAAAATAAAAGACAAATTGATTACATGATGGTGCATGACGCGGGCACGACCGATTGGGATCAGCCAGACGATGGCGCCTTTATTGATGCTCAAAGTGCCTTCTATGTTTACGGTACGACCAAGAAAGCTGTGATGGGACCTGCCGTTGCCCCTTTTAGTACCAAAGCTGCCGCCGAAGCCTTTGCTAAGGAATTCGGTGGCCGAGTGCTGAGATTTGATGACATCACCCTAGAACTGCTCGCGGGTGATAAATAAGGTTGTGGTGATGAAGCTGCGTCTCGTCCTTATCTGGCTGCTGTGCTTTGCCTCTTTCGGTACTTGGGCAGCACTCATTCGGGTAACAGATACAGATTCACTCACTCTTGCCCTTAACAAAGCCCAAGCAGGTGACACCTTAGTGCTAGCCACTGGGGTGTATGAAGGCTCCTTTAAGGTGACGCAATCCATTTCGCTAAAGGGGGAAATAGGCGCGACATTAGATGCTCTGCGCCAAGGCAGTGCGTTGGTCATTGAGGCGCCTCAGGTGAGTATTGAGGGGCTCAATATCCGCCACTGGGGACGGGATTTGTATTACCGTGATGCCGCCATTTTACTCAAAAAAGGGGCGGATCATGTGCTGATTAAGGGAAACCGCTTGGTGGGTGATGGTTTTGGTGTTTATGGTGAACAGCTAAACTCGCCCACCATCACGAACAATAGTATTAGTGGTAACGGCGCCATTCATGTGCTTGATCGGGGTGATGGCATTTATCTTAAGCATGTTAATTCGCCACAAATTGACCGAAATCAGCTCATTTTTGTCCGTGATGGTGTGTATTTAGAGTCCGTTACCCACAGCCGCATTTATGAAAATCAATTCACTAAGCTGCAATATGGCATTCACTACATGTATACCCAAGCCGACGAAGCGTGGCAAAACCAAGCGATTGCCGTCGATGGCGGTTATGCCCTAATGAATTCAACCCATATTTACCTGCACCACAACCGTGTGACTCAGGCGCGGGACTTTGGCATTTTACTCAACATTACTGAGGCATCCCATGTGCAAGCCAATGTTGCGAGTCAAATCCATAACCCTAATGGCACTGTGGAGCTTGGCAATGAAGGGAAAGGTATTTTTATTTACGCCGCTCAACATAACCGTATTCAAGATAACGAGTTTAGCCACAGTGATACCGGGATCAGTATGGCCATGGGCGGAGAGGAAAATCGCCTTTGGCATAATCGTATTATGGCCAATCAAACCCAAGTCAAATATGTCGGAGAAACTCAACTTGAATGGAGTTATCAGGGGCAGGGGAATTACTGGTCGGAATATCAAGGTTGGGATCTGAATGGCGATGGATTAGGGGATATTGCCCATAGGCCGAATGACAGTTTAGATAAACTGTTTTGGCTTTATCCTGAAGCCAAACTGTTGATGGAAAGCCCCGTTGTGTTGTTACTGCGCTGGGTGGAACGCCAATTTAAGCCACAAGTGACGAGCGGTATAAGTGATAGTTTTCCCCTAATGCAAAGGGGCGCGCACGTACTGATTGATGGAGGTTCGCGATGAATCATCAAACTTTGACCTGCTCAGTAAATAAGCCTATAGCGAGTGCAGATGTGGTTGTTAAAGCGACAAATATCAGTAAATGCTATGGCAAGTTTAAGGCACTGGATGATGTGAGTTTTGAGGTGTTAGCGGGTCAAGTGATCGCACTCCTTGGGCATAATGGTGCGGGTAAATCTACGTTACTCAAGCTTATTTTGGGATTACTTACCCCCACAAGTGGCCTGCTCCAAGTTCAAGGTCATAGTGTGAGCTCCCAACAAGTGCGGCAGAGTTTGTCTTTAGGCTATTTACCTGAAAATGTGAGTTTTTATGACAATATGACCGCCAATGAGCTGCTGCGATATTTCGCTAAGCTTAAGGACGTTGCCTTGCCTAAAGTGCATGAATTACTTGCTGAATTTGGTTTAGAGGCCGCTAAAGATAAGCGTTTGAGTACTTTTTCTAAGGGGATGCGGCAACGTCTTGGGCTCGCGCAGGCGATATTGGCTGAGCCTAAGGTACTGTTACTCGATGAACCGACAGTTGGCTTAGATCCCTTGGCATCGGCTTTCCTGTATCAAAAAATCGCTCAGCTCAGGGCGCAGGGCTGCGCCATTATTATCAGTACCCATGAGTTGGGATTAGTGCAAGATCAGATGGATCGCGCTTTGATCTTAGGTCGAGGGCGAATGTTGGCTTCGGGAAGCTTAACCTCCCTGAGGGCGGCGACTCAGTTGCCAAATCATATCTTGTTGCATTTTCTATCTAATACTCAAAGGCAAGCATTGCTAGCGGATCCCATTTTAGCGGCATGTGTTAAGGCAAATGCGGGGCAGGGACTCACGCTCGCCGTGCCACAGGAGCAAAAGTCAGCCGTGTTAAATCACTTATTACAAAAAGTGCCCGCGGGGGATTTTTCTATTGAACCTCCTAGTTTGCAGAGTGTGTTTCATCATTACATGGAAAGTCTTTGCCCCCTTCAGTCGCCAAAAATGTCCACAAAGACTATTAACATAACAGATATAAATCAGGCGATTAATTTGGAATCAGTCCTATGAACCGTTCCGAGGTTTTGCACCATCATTTAAGTGCTCTGAGCATAGTGAGCACCATAGCCGCCAAAGAGTTTAAGGATAATTTACGTAATCGTTGGTTATGGATGATGGCGGGAATCTTGTTGCTGCTATCTCTGTGTGTGAGTTTTATGGGCAGCGCAGTATCTGGCAACTTAGTGGTATTTGAGCCTGCCCAGATCCTTTCTGGGTTAGTCACTTTATCGGTATTTATGCTCCCTTTAGGTGCGATTTTATTGAGTTATGACAGCTTTGTTGGTGAAAAAGAATCCGGCACTCTGTTGTTATTACTGACTTATCCATTAGCACGTTGGCATCTGGTGTGCGGTAAGTTTTTAGGCCATGCCTGCGTGATGACCATTGCCTGCATTTTGGGTTTTGGTTTAACAGGATTAATACTGATATCTCTGGGCGATACTCAGGCCCAGTTATCCATAGCGATCGGGTTTATCCATTTGATTATGAGTAGTATTTTACTGTCATTAGTGTTCGTGCTCTTGGGTTATTGGGTTAGCTTGTGTGTGCGAGAAAAAGCCAAGGCACTGGGAATATTACTCATTTTATGGTTTGTGCTTGTGCTGGTTTATGATCTTATTTTACTCAGTGCTGTGGTTGGAATGAGTGAGATGTTTAATCGTACTGTATTCAATCTACTGATTTTGTTGAACCCCACTGATTTGTTCCGTGCTTTAAATTTACTCGCGACTCCCTCGGATACACTCGCGGCTAAAAGTAGTCTCACTCTGCTTGCTCAAACTGGGCTGGGCTTACCCTTAATGTATGGTTTGCTGGGTGTCTGGATTGGTGCATTACTTTTGTGTTGTTCTTGGATCTTTAAATACCAAGAAATCTAGTTTAGCGACCTCTGTATTAGTCTAACTTTGTACTTATTAAACAATGACTAAACTGAGTATAGAGTCACACTCTTATATGTTGTTAAAAGGTAAAATTAACCATCTTGACTTGGTGATTGCATATCATCGTTTTCTTGGAAAGAAACAATGTCACATGATGATTGCATGTTGTTAGTGTAATCAAACTTTATCAGTATTGGCTGATCTTTCAGGCGTTTAACATGCATAAAATCACATCTTATTTAATGTTAGATGAACAGGCTAAGGAATTAGTCGATCATGTGAATGGGACAACCATCAGCCTGACTTTTTCCGAAACGGCCTTATTAGTGCTGCTGTTATCATCCACGAATGCCATTTTTACTAAGGAAGAATTGCTGCAGGTCGGCTGGCCTGAAAGGGTGGTTGCTCCTACCTCTTTAACGCAATGTATCAGTACCTTACGTAAAAAGCTCGAACCCTATACCGAAGTGCAGCTTAAAACCGTGGCACGCCGCGGTTATCAATTGCATATCTCTGAACAATCCCATGTAAAGATGCTGGCGATCAATGATGCGAATGCAATTCGTGATGCCTTAGTGGGGGTGTCGGTTTGGACTAAAGTTGCTGGTATTGCCCTCTTGTGCGCTATCTTGGCAATCGTTTGGTATGTGAGCGACCATCATGCGGTGGTTAAACAGGTGGCTAAATGGCATGCCGATAAATATATCAGCCTCAATATTGGTGGCACGCTGGGGACGGCGCGAACCTTCTATATTGGTGATGAGGATCGTTTACATCCTTCATGGTGGCAAAAACATTTAGCGCCAGAGGGAAATCACATCAATAACCTTAATTACTTCAGTGCATTTACCTCAACGGATGGCAAAAATTATTCGATGGCGATTTGCCCTGAGCTGGACGCCGATGCCTGCAGTGATCACGGCATCATCAATATCACGGCGATAGATGCAAAACCCGCAGGATTAAATATGGCGGAGTTTATTCCGCTGAGCCAAATAATGGAGCAGCGCATTCGCTATAACCGTATCGTCCTCCCTGCGGATGATAAAGGAATGGGCGAGTTACTTGAGCATAATTACCATGCGGATATTTATTTTCCCGTCGCGGGCGAACTCTTAGTTCGTAACGATCTCAGTATGTCTCTGGTCTATGAAGGGCAAAATAAGGGTAAGTTTTATTCAACCTCCTGTATTACAGATCAAGATTGTTTAACGACGCCGATTAAATACACTATCCGCGGTGAGTTTGAGCAGTACCAGACCACAATTGATGACCTTAAAGTCGATGTTTTTCACGTTAAAGTGTTACAAAAAGAACTGACAAAACCGGATGAAGTCAGCCATTCTGCTATGCAGTTCTACCGTGAAATTCGTAAGCATGATATCCGTGATGAAGATTTATTTTATTATCGTGTTTATCAAAATGAGCACACGGCAGTATGGATCATTCCTCAGATGGGACAAGTACTTGCGTGGACTCAGTACACTCAGATCAAATTATAGAGTAGTCGTTAGCAAACTTGATTAAGCCGACATAGTGTCGGCTTTTTTGTGCCTGCAGTTGAGCGCGGTCGTGATGATGCTAAGCTGCGAGTTTAAGCGTCTGGCTCAAATTGTTTGCATTAACTTTCTATCATAAAAATTGGCTTTGTTTTACTTCTTCATTCAGTGCCAGTTACACTGCCAAACTTAGCAATCACACTATAAATACAATAATAAAAAAGAGAGGAGTCATTCATGTCGGACCGTCTTATTCCCGTGCTATTACTGTCAACTTCAGTACTGGCTGGGCTCACTGCTTGCAGTGATAACACCACAGAAAACACCGTAAAAACCAGTGAAAACGCGCCAAAAAGTCAAGACGTTGCGGCTCAAATGCCGATTGGTATTAATGTCGCGGCTATGACGCCAACGGTAAAACCAGGGGATGATTTTTATACCTACGCCAATGGCGAATGGATGAAAACGACGATGATCCCTGCCGATCGCTCCAGCACTGGCGCTTTCCTCGTAGCCTTTGAAGCAACCGAAAAGCATAAAACCAGTTTGATTGCCGAGCTGGTGAAAGCGCAACATGCGGCGGGGAGCGACGAAGCGCGTATCGCCGATTTCTACAAGGCTTACACAGATACCGCCGCTATTGATGCCGCAGGAATGAAGCCTGCCGAGGCGGATATTGCCCGTTATGAGGCCATTGCGAGCAAGCAGGATTTATCTGCGGCGTTAGGCGGAAATCTGCGCGCCGATGTCGATCCTCTCAACGCGACCGATTTTTATACCGAAAACCTATTTGGGATCTTCGTCACCCAAGGTTTAGCAACGCCGGGCGAAGTCTTACCTTACTTTTTACAGGGCGGTTTAGGCTTACCTGAGCGCGAATATTACCTGTCTGCCGATCCTAAAATGGTCGACATTCGCACCGCTTACCGCGCTTGCATTGAAACCTTGCTTAAAGATGCGGGTGTGAGCGATGCCGCTGTCCGTGCCGATCGTATTTTCGCCCTTGAAAACAAGATTGCCGCAGCCCACACCAGCCGTGAAGCAAGCGAGGATTTTACTCAGTCTTCGGGGGTATGGAGCCGTGCTGACTTTGATGCTAAAGCACCGGGCATCGATTGGACTGCCTTTCTAGCGGCGGCGCAACTGGGCAATCAGCCTAAATTTGCGGCCTACCATGCAACGGCGATTACGGGACTTTCTGCGCTTGTGGCCTCTGAGCCTTTAGATGCATGGAAAGATTGGCTCGTGTTCCACCATATCAACAGCCATGCTGATGTGTTGCCATCGGCTATCGACAACGCTTCGTTTGCCTTTAATGGCACTAAGCTTTCTGGCACGCCAGAGCAGCGCAGCCGCGATAAACGTGCCTTAGCAGCACTCGACCAATATTTAGGTGATGCCGTAGGCCATGCCTATGCCGAGCAATATTTCCCCGCTTCGGCCAAAGCAGAAGTCAGCACTATGGTGGATAACATAGTGACCGCCTTCGGTCAGCGAGTGGAAAAACTCGATTGGATGGACCCTTCAACCAAGAAAGAAGCCCTAGCAAAAGTGGCCACTATGGCGGTGGGCGTGGGTTATCCCGATAAATGGCGCAATTACGACAGCTATGCAGTGACTGCGACCAATGCCTACGCCAATGCCATCAATGGCGAAAAAGTAGAGTACAGCCACCAGTTAGCCAAGATTGGCAAACCAATGGATAAAGGCGAGTGGTGGATGACGCCGCAAGTGGTGAATGCGGTGAATTTGCCCGTGCAGAATGCGCTTAACTTCCCCGCGGGTATTTTGCAACCGCCATTCTTCGATGCTAAGGCCGATGCCGCTTACAACTATGGCGCGATTGGCGCTGTGATTGGTCATGAAATCAGCCATAGTTTTGATAACAATGGCGCGGCATTCGACTCGACTGGCGCTATGCGTAACTGGTGGACGCCCGCTGACTTTGCTCAATTTGATAAGCAAGGCGATGCGTTAGCGCAGCAGTTTGATGCCTATGCGCCTTTCCCTGATTTACACGTGAATGGCAAGTTGACCTTAGGTGAAAACATTGCCGACGTAGCAGGTTTAGCCGCCGCTTATGATGCTTACCACGCCTCGCTTAAAGGCAAAGATGCCCCAGTGATTGGAGGCTTTACGGGTGATCAACGCTTCTTTATCGGCTTTGCGCAAACCTGGGCCACTAAGATGCGTGACGAAGCCCTGCGTGCTCGGGTGGCAACCGATGGACATGCCCCCGGCATGTATCGTGCGCTGACCGTGCGTAACTTAGATGCTTGGTATACTGCATTCGATGTTAAGCCTGGCGACAAGCTGTATTTGGCTCCAGAAGATCGCGTTAAGATCTGGTAAGTTTACTGCGTTGATTTGAAAGGAAGGGGGACACTAGCGTTCCCCTTTTTATTAACGATTTTGTAGTCGGTTGTAATCCAGCCACCCACTTTCTATCGGGTGATTGTCGAAAAAGATCTGATTGAGTTCGTCACTAAAGGCCCAAAACTTCGGATCAGTACGGCGTACACCCACCATATCTAACAGTGCTTCATAGTCTTTTTCAGTTTGCATTTTCTCTATTGTCGCTACGACGTTAGGCAAGTCCTGTTCTTTCACTCGCCAAAATGCCTCAGGATAACTGCCCAATAAGCCATGCACTAAAGTGACGTCATCTTTAGCGGGTTCGCGGTTACTCGCCTCATTAAACAGGCTCGAAATATTCCGATGAGCGCTATTGCGAACTAAGGTAAATATCTCAGTTTTACCCGCTTTTTCAGGTTCCACCATGATCATGGTTAGTTCAGGTAACAGGGTCGCTTGTGTGCCTTTTAATCGATCTAATGTGTGTAAAAGTGCTTTGCTATGTATTTGCAAGCTACTGTTTTCTATGTGATATCGATTGGGCTGAACCTTAGCAACCTTCTGTCCGAGTTTTTGATACAGCTCGCCCTTTAGATCGTCGCTAAAGTAGAGTACGCCCGTGGGCTGATGAAAGGTGTTGATATCCCCTGCGATAAAGGCCGTGAGCTGAGTATCAGCCCCTTGATACCAATCACTCAACTGTTTGCGCCTTTCCTCCTGTGGCAACAGGGTCAGGAAGTTCGATTCCCCCTCCATACGTAAAAAATCCATGTATAAGCGAGTTAATAGCTGGTGGCCGTAGTTACCATAAACATCGAAACCCGCGACCAATAAATAGTGGATACGCTCCAGTAAGGCATAATCGATAATCCAAGCCGTTTTGGGGGGCTCGCCGACTAAACCTTTGACCACAGTGGCATTGTCGAAGTGGCGCAGCACTGTCAGGCTGGCATTATCATTGGTGTCGTCGCCATCCCAGAGTCCGTCGATAGTGAGGTGTTGGCCGTTTTTAAACTTCTCGTTTAAGAACTGATTACGCGCCCGCATATATTTGCCTTGCTTGGCGGCATATTTCACCCAAGTTACTGCAAGTGCAGTGCTTTCTTCCTCCGCTGGCATACGTAGGTTTTCAAGTTGGGAATGGTAAAAGGCGCTAAAGTCAGTGTCGTCCATATAATCTGGGGTCACAAAGTACACCCAGAATCTATCGTTAATGACATTGAGCGCCACCTGACCACGGCACACTGGGCCTTTGATAAAGCCCATAATGGTATCTTGGGCGCGGGTCAGCATAAATCGATAGCGCGCACTGGCAGGAATTTGAATAAAGGCTTCAAAGGGATTGGCCGCAACGCTCGGCTTGTAGCTCGGCAGTTGAGTGACTGAGTAATCCGCATCGATAAACCATTGTTGCCAGTTATTGAGCAAGCCGGTATTTAAAACGTAGGGGATGTGGGTTTTATCGACTATGGTTGCCCGATAAGGCCGAAAGCGGTAATAGACTCGCTCCACCTTAGGATCGTCGAAGGGACGACGGGAGGCGATAATATCCAGCGCTTGCCCCGGCGGCGTCCGAGAACGCACTAACTCGAAGAATAAAGGCTGGGCGTTTGGTTGATTCAAAGACTCAAAATATAAATGGAAGGCAAACAAATGCTCGTAGATGTAGCGTGCACTTAATTGGCTTTTTAAACTGTCGCCGTTTAAAAACGTCTCCCAGAGGGTTATTTCTGCAATAAATTCAGGTGTAAGCGCTTGTGCAAACGGCAGTGGCGCACCTTGCTCGAGCCAGTGCATCAACACTTGATGTTCATTCGCATTCAGTGCTGGCAAGCCATAAGGCATACCTGCAAGGGGCTGGCTTTGCTCGTATTTGTCCATTTCCTCTAGGCTGGCGCATTGCTGAACTCTGTCTAGGCTGAAATCAAAACGCTTATCTAAAATCTTGTCTTCAGGCAGGGGATGCATTTGCTTAAGCGTGAGCATTCTGGCTAATACCGAGGCTTGGGTATTAGCTTCTGGGGTTTGATCGCGCTCGTTTAGCATGGGGTAAAACCCGCGTTGACGCCAAGCTTCTGGGGTAAAGGCATCGACAAATAAGCGATTAGGTGTGGCAGCGACTAAGCGTGTGCCTTGGTAGACCTTTTCCTTACTCGCCCCGCGTTCTATACCTTCGCTCGAGGTCATTTTTAACTGACAGGGGGCATCGTAACAGGCATGACATACCACGCAGCGGCTATTGAGAATAGGCTCAACTTGTGTGTGCACAAACTCGGCTTGTTGAATAAATTGGTCGTTAAGCTGTGCATTTTCGACACGTTTTTGCGGTGAGCTAGTGCCAAACAGAGCATTGAAATCGATTTGCGCTACGCTGGCACAACCCGTCGCTAACAGCACTGCGACCAACAACAACCTCTTCCATCCCCCTTTTATCGCGTCCATTCACCGCTCCTTCATTTGCCACATGCTATTTAGCAGAGTTAGGCTTTTTAGCCCACTGATAAGTATCACTTTAGCAGAAGAGTGTGTTGGATTTGAAATTTGCAGCCAGATGTTGTTCAAGGAGCTGACTTAAGTTGCCCTACAGACTTTTGGTCGCTGCTCGAAACTTGGGTAAGATAGTGGCTATAAAAGCGTGCCTGTGATGGCTGTATTAATTGCACCAGTATTGTTGTGGCAATAACAAAAGGATGAAGTATGACTGCTGATAACCGCTATTTTTACGAACCGAGCAAAGGCCATGGCCTTGCACACGATCCTTTAAATGCGATTGTGGGGCCTCGACCGATCGGCTGGATTTCATCGCGGAATACTCAGGGGCAACGCAATCTTGCACCTTACAGCTTTTTTAATTGTTTCAACTACAAACCGCCCATCATCGGCTTTGCCAGCACAGGCTGGAAAGACAGTGTTGCTAATATCGTCGAGACAGGGGAGTTTGTGTGGAACCTCACCACCCGCGGCTTAGCCGAGCAGATGAATCAAACCTCCGCCATGCTGCCACGCGGTCAAGATGAGTTTAGCTTTGCCGGACTCACGGCTAAAGCAGGCACCATTGTTAAGGCAGACTTAGTGGCTGAAAGCCCAGTAAACTTCGAATGCAAATTGTCCCAATGTATCCAGTTAACTGCCGCTAATGGCGACAAGATTGATACTTGGTTAGTGTTAGGAGAAGTGGTGGCCGTGCATATTGCTAAGCATTTACTCAATGCCGAGGGGATTTATCAAACTGCTCTTGCCGAGCCCGTATTACGTGCCGGCGGCCCATCGGCTTATTATGGGATCTGTGAAGATCTGCGTTTCGATCTACATAGACCACAAGTGTAAGGGGCTGCTCAGTCGCCGCAGGGCTGTGGGTTTTTAAACTTCGTTTGAGTTTTGGGTATTAGTTTAACTTTTAACCTTTTAAATCCAAATCTAAGTCAAAGTCGTGGGGCTTCACCCCACACCCGACCAAGGAGGACTGCTCGTCCTATCCTCCTTGGATTCTCCATGACGCCCCTCGCGAAGTTACATGCATTAGTTACTGGCTTCGTGCTTATTCGAAAATAGCTAACGCTTCCGATGGGGCGTCCCTTCCCCCCGAAAGCTACGCAGACGTCCTGTCTGCGTCACGCGATTTTTTTCAACGCCCTTCAGCAACTTCGCAGGGGAAGGTGTGTCTCTGTGGTTTTAGTGTTGTCTGTTTACCATTAAGAGCAAAAAATAGTTGTGGGGGTCCTGTCATTATATGGATGTTATCTCGCTATTTTTACGACTTACATCTTTGCCTGAGATAAAACTAATGCCAAATTCATTTAAAGACTTTTAACACAGATTAAAGGTCACTTTTACTTTCCAGTTCAAAGGTAGTAAATATCGTGCTAGTTTCAGACAACGATATTTCTTGTTTTTGAGAACTTAATCATGAGATTTTTATTTTAATATTGACAATGAAAAAAATTCAATTAATGTTAACTCAGCTTACGGGCAGATTTTGGGTTGCGTATCGCAATCAGTGAAAAAATTGTCTGATAGACTCGCCTTATAGTTAGGTTACATTACTCTAATGTCTCCGACAGAGCGAAGGAGTGCCCGTAAGCTACCCTCTAAATTTTATGTGGAGTCTTATAAGGTTATGGATGCCATTACAAAGTTACAAGGCTGCACTACAAGAAGTGATTTAGCATATTTATTAAATTACCGCCCATCTCATTTTGCTTACCTACTCTATAAAACAACCCCCGAACAGAAGTATTCGCAATTTAACATTGCTAAAAAAAGTGGTGGGGAAAGAGTCATTAATGCACCTACTGAAAAGTTAAAACAATTACAACGTAATCTGTCTGACTTATTGCTTGATTGCATTGATGACATAAATAAAAGTAAAAGTAAAAAAAGCACATTAGCACATGGCTTTGTTAGAGATAAATCAATAATCACAAATGCAGAAATGCATAAAAATAAAAATAATGTACTAAATATTGATCTGGAAGATTTTTTCGGTTCTTTTAACTTTGGTCGAGTAAGTGGTTTTTTTATTCGTAATAGAAATTTTTTACTAAATGAAGTAGTTGCTACAACTATAGCACAAATATGTTGTCATAATGATGAGCTTCCTCAAGGTAGCCCTTGTTCCCCTGTTATAACAAACCTTATAGCACACTCACTAGATATCAGATTGGCAAGTTTAGCGAAGAAATATTCTTGTACATATACAAGATATGCTGACGATATAACATTTTCAACTAGGAAAAACTCATTCCCAGTCGAGATTATGGCTCAAGATGAAGGAGAATATATACCTGGGCGTAGATTGATTGGTGAAATAGTCCGTTCAGGATTTCGGCTGAATCATAACAAAACTAGAATACAATTTAAAGATTCTAGACAAGATGTTACTGGGTTGATTGTAAACAACAAAATTGGCATAAAGCGCGAGTATCGCCAATTGACAAAGTCAATGTGTAATAGTCTTTTTCAAACAGGTAAGTATACTAAAATTGTTAATGGAGAGCATGTTGAAGGTTCGATAAATGAACTGGAAGGACGATTGAACTTTATAGACTCTGTTGATTTTTATAATAGAATAAATCATCCAGAGGTACTAAGTATTCTCTATGCACATAGAAATCATGGGTATAAAACTAGAGCTCTATTAAGTAGTCGGGAAAAACTTTTAAGTAAGTTTCTTTTTTATAAAAATTTCTATAATGCAGATAAACCAACAATTCTTTGCGAAGGTAAAACTGACAATATTTATTTATTGTCAGCATTGAATATACTTTCTCCTGACTATAAGTTGTTAGCGTCCGCTGCAACTAAGACTAAAAAGTTTGAACCAAAGGTTCAGTTTTTTAATTACTCTAAAAGAACGAGATTTCTATTAGAGCTGTATGGTGGTACATCGTACCTATCAGGGTTTATTGCAAGCTACCAGCATCATTTTTTATTGTATAAAGCACCAAATCCTAAATGCCCTGTAGTTATTGTCTTGGATAATGATGCAGGGCTTAAAGATATTATTAAAGAACTTTGCAAAATTAAATCGTGCACATTTAGCCCTAGAAAGGCAAAGGGTGTCGATGTGGGGGAAGCCATTAAAACTACAGATTTTGTTCATGTTTGTAATAATTTGTACCTTGTTATCACACCTCTTGATGGTGATAAAGATACAATGATTGAACATTCATTTGAAAAGCATTTATGGGCGACAAAAATCAATAATAGAGTGTTTGATCCAACCGAAAAAATAGAACCAAAGAGTAATTATTATGGGAAAAATGTATTTGCTACCGAAGTGGTTAAGTTGAATAAGAATAAAATTAATTTTGATGGTTTTAAGCCTTTGTTTGATCGAATAACTAAAGTTATTGCACACTATGCAAAAAATAAAGATGTTTAGTATCACATCTATCCAATGTGCATTGGATCGTAACCTAAGTTATTATCTAAATTCTGCTCCATTAGTGTTAAATTAGAGAAATCACATTAATATTATGTGTATAACTCAATTTGTAACATTTTCACGTTTTGAATGGTGGAGCACTAAGATTTAACCGCTATTGACTTCGATACGTGAATACATTGTATAAGATTTTATGGGAAAGAGCGGACAGGTATACCTTTGATGCTAAAGGTTACGCCGATCCCCTGCGAAGTTGCTGAAGAGCGTTGAAGAAAATCGCGTGAGCTTGGCATGGATGCCAACCTAGCTTTCGGGGTACAGGATGTACCATCGGAAGCGTTAGCTATTTTCGAGTAAGCAGGAAGCCAGTAACTAATGCATGTAACTTCGCTAGGGGCGTCTTGGAGCATCCAAGGAGGATAGGACGAGCAGTCCTCCTTGGTCGGGTGTGGGGTGAAGCCCCACGACTTTAATCCAAACGAAGTTTGGGTAAACTCAATAGACTGCCATCTGCAAGATTGAAAAACAAAACCCCAGTAAAAACTGGGGTTTATTATTTAAGCCTTAGCTGGCAAAGGTTAGCCAGCTAAGCTAACCAATTATCGCGTTATTTGATAAACGCGAACGCATCACCGTAGAGATGCGCTTCTTCTACACCAATCTCACGGAAAATTTCCCGTGCTGCACCCACCATGTCGAAACGGCCGGCGATGTAGATGTCGTAGCCATTTAAGCTAACAAAATCTTGTTTGATTTGCGCTAACAGATTAGCGGTTTTGCCTTGCCAATTAGCGGGAGCTTCTTCGATAACTGGCACGAAGTGTAACCAAGGGTGAGCGTCGTGCCACTCGCGGGCGATGGTTTCAAAATACATGGCATCTTGAGTGCGACAACCCCAATACAGCATAGTTTCAACCTGTTGGCCGAGGGCTATTTGGTGCTCGATGATACTTTTAATGTAAGAGAAACCTGTGCCGCCGGCGATTAACAGGCGAGGGCGAATGCTTTCGTGACGCAGGTGGGCTTCGCCGCCTGGGGCTTCGATGTCGATAGTGCTGCCATCAAGGGCGCAGGCTTTCAGGCGCTCGACCACTTGCATTGGGTAGCTTTCACTCACAGCGGCGCCAATGTGTAATTCGATCAGCTCGGCGTTTGGCGCTGATGCGATAGAGAAGGGGCGTTTATCTTTTTCACCCATGACAACACATAAGTATTGCCCCGCTTGGAAATCGAAGGCGGTTTCAGGCCTTAACAATACTTGATATACGGCATCGTTAAATGGGTTAACTTTCTCTATCTTACAACGTATGGTTTTCATCAAACTTCCTTTGCACCTTTCTTCAACAGTATGTGTCTAGGTGTCGCTTTAGAGGCCTGTTATTGGCCTATTCTCTTGGCTAAAGCCGATACTTGAGTAATGGCTTAAGCTGAATTATAGGGTTGGGCTGTCGTCTATGCCTAACTCATCCCAGATTGAGTCGATCTTTTGTTTTACTTTTGGATCCATCACGATTGGCGTGCCCCATTCGCGGTTAGTTTCACCTTCCCACTTATTAGTGGCATCGAGTCCCATTTTTGAGCCTAAGCCCGCAACGGGTGAAGCAAAATCGAGGTAGTCGATCGGGGTGTTTTCGATCATCACAGTATCGCGTTTAGGGTCCATTCGGGTGGTGATCGCCCAGATCACATCCTGCCAGTCACGACAGTTCACATCTTCATCCACTATGACAATAAACTTAGTGTACATAAATTGGCGCAGGAAAGACCAAGCGCCCATCATCACTCGTTTGGCATGTCCCGGATATTGTTTGCGAATGGAGATCACTGCCATGCGGTACGAACAGCCCTCAGGTGGCAGATAAAAATCAACGATCTCAGGATATTGCTTACGCAAAATCGGCACAAACACTTCGTTTAATGCAACCCCCAGCATGGCGGGCTCATCCGGTGGACGGCCAGTGTAAGTGCTGTGGTAGATGGCATCTTTACGCTGAGTGATGTGGGTAACGGTAAATACTGGAAACTTATCGGTTTCGTTGTAGTAACCCGTGTGATCGCCGTAGGGCCCTTCTTCCGCCAGTTCCTCAGGATCGATATAGCCTTCGAGGATGATTTCACTGGTGGCGGGCACTTCTAAGTCGCAGCTTAATGCCTTACAGACTTCGGTACGTTCACCGCGCAGTAAACCGGCAAAAGCGTATTCGCTCATGGAATCGGGGACTGGGGTTACGGCACCTAGAATTGTCACAGGATCGGCGCCGAGTGCGACCACAACCGGATAACGCTCACCGGGGAATTGTTGTTTAAAATCAGCAAAATCTAACGCGCCGCCACGGTGGGACAACCAGCGCATGATCAGCTTGTTTTTACCCAGTAATTGTTGGCGATAAATGCCTAAATTCTGACGACTCTTACGCGGGCCTTTGGTGATGGTTAAGCCCCAGGTCACTAGTGGTGCGACATCGCCCGGCCAGCAATGCTGAATAGGCAATTTAGTTAAATCGACCTCATCGCCGGTTTTGATGATTTGTTGGCAAGGCGGATTACGCACTGTTTTTGGCTGCATATTCAAGGCTTGCTTGAACATAGGGATCTTAGCGATCGCGTCTTTAAAACCCCGAGGTGGCTCGGGTTCTTTTAAAAAGGCTAACAGTTCGCCCACTTCGCGCAGGGCTAATGGGTCGTCTTTGCCGAGGGCCATGGCCACACGTTTTGGCGTACCGAACAGGTTTACCAACACGGGCATGTGATGATTTTTGGGATTTTCAAATAATAGCGCAGGGCCTTGAGCGCGTAATACGCGATCGGCGATCTCTGTCATTTCTAAATGAGGATCAACTGGGTAGCTAATGCGTTTGAGTTCGCCATTGGCTTCTAAGTGATCAATAAAGCTGCGTAAATCCTTAAAACTCATGTGGAAATAGCCTCTGCGGTGAAAATCCGTGTGGCGCGCACTATAGCATTTTTCTGTTTTAGGGTTAACCAATTCAGTGATCTTCAAGCTTAGGAAGCGTAAAATGGCTACCAGTAAGTCGCGATAGATCTCGCTTACGCCCTTTATTTCGAGGTTTATATGAATATTCCTGTATGGTTTGCTCAAGAAAAGTGTGTTCAAAGTCAATCACATGGCGCGCATAAGCGGTCGCTAAAGTGCTTGGTTTTATCGCTTGTCGTGGGGATCTCACTTTTGGGGGCGCTCAGTGTGCCGACTGTGGCGGTGGCCGGAAATAGAGGCTATTCGGATCAAGACGAACGTCATGGTCATCGTGATAGCCACAGTCGTGGCGACAGTCATTACAACAATCGTTATGACAATTATTACGACAACCGCCATGTGCGCAAAGATAATCGCCATTATCGTCCCTATTATCGACCTTATTACCCTTGGGGTTTAGGACTGGGTTTAGGGCTCGCTACGGGGTGGGGATCGGGTTGGAATGTCGGTTATGGTGTGAACACCCATTGGAACAATGATTGGGGTTGGAATACATCGCGTGACGCCTACGCTCGAAATTACTGGAACTCGCCCTATTCGGGCATAGGTTTGTCGATTCCTATGCGCTACGACGATGAACCTGTGGCCATTTCTGCACCTGTACGGGTAACAACCAGTATGCAGTATTCTGCGAGTGAAGGCCGTATGGTGTCGAGTATTCCTGTAAATATGGCCGGACAAACGACTGGGCAACTGGTGTCGCAAACTAGTAACGGCACAGGCAAAACAGCTGCGACTCCGCGTCCACGCGCACCGCACAGTGTGTCTAGCTTGCCGAGCAATGCTAGGGTTGTGCAGCAGGATGGTCGTACACTTTACGAGTGGCAAGGCACGCTTTACGCTTACGACTGGAACAGTCAAACCTATCAAGAGCAGTTAGCACGATAGATTCAAATCACTTAATTACTGAAAATCGGAGCCCCATAGTGGGCTCCAATTTATTTTTAGCACTTAACTTTTTAATTAATATCATTTTATAGAATAACGGAGAAGACGTTTGGACATTGCTCAAAATCAGGCAGCTCAAAATAAGGCTAAGGGAGCCAGTACTCTGTGGGTGTTGCTCGCCTTAGCGCTTGGCACATTTGCCTTAGGCACCACAGAATTTGCTTCCATGACCTTAGTACCTTATATCGCGAGCGATTTAGGGGTAGAGGTTGCCCATGTGAGTTATGCCATTAGTGCCTATGCGCTGGGGGTTGTGGTCGGTTCGCCGATTATCATGGTGCTGGCCGTTAGGGTCAGACGGCGAACACTCTTGATTGCTTTAGCCGGGTTAATGGCGGTGGCCAATGGCTTAAGTGCGTTAGCGCCATCATTGAATTGGTTAATCTTTTTTCGTTTTCTCAGCGGCTTGCCCCACGGCGCTTATTTCGGCGTGGCTATGTTGCTCGCCGCCTCTTTAGTGCCACCAGAAATGAAGGCCCGCGCCGTATCGCGGGTGATTATTGGCCTTACGCTGGCGACGATTATCGGTGTGCCGTTTGCGACTTGGATGGGGCAAACTGTGGGCTGGCGCTCGGGCATTGGCATAGTGGCGATTTTGGCGACCATTACCGCGATAATGGTGTATTTTTTAGCACCTAATCAAGCCGTGCCCGCTGATGCGAGTCCCAAAAAAGAGCTACAAACCCTTAAAAATCGTGAGGTCTGGCTGACGCTCGGCATCGCGGCCATTGGTTTTGGCGGTATCTTCTGCGTGTATACCTATCTGGCTGAAACCTTAATCCAAGTGACACAAGTCGAGCCGTTTAAGATCCCGATCATGATGGCGGTATTTGGTATTGGCGCAACATTGGGCACCTTAGTTTGCGGCTGGGCGGCGGATAAGTCGGCCTTAGTGGCGGCGTTTTGGTCGTTAGTGTTAAGCACTGTGGTGTTGGCGATTTACCCGAGTTTGACCGGACATTACTGGGCGCTGATGCCCGTGGTATTTTTTGTCGGTTGTGGGTTAGGGCTCGCCACTATTGTGCAAGCCAGATTGATGGATGTGGCACCTGATGGGCAAGCCATGACAGGCGCTTTAGTGCAATGCGCCTTTAATCTTGCCAATGCAATAGGCCCTTGGGTGGGCAGTTTAGTGATACTGTCAGGACAAGGCATTGCCGCGACAGGTTATGCGGCGTCTTTGTTGTCATTGGGGGGACTGCTGATGTGGTGGCTGACCCACAGAGAAAGCCGTCGCGTCGTTACCCTAAACACAGCGAACTGCGCCGACTAGCGAGCGCTAAGGAAGAGACGCAGTGGTCATATTCTGCGTCTCGAATCAGCACATTTAGCCCCTTTGTATGGTGATATCGGCGATATAACCATGCTCTGTGGCAACTAAGGCTTGTTTGAGCATGCCAGCCGCTTCATCGGCGGACATAAAGCTTGAGGTATCTAAAGCCTTACCGCTACTGGGCCAAAAGCCTGTATCCATGCCGCCGGGATACACGGCAATCAACTTCATTGGGCTTTGTTTAAGCTCTAATCGCACCGACTCGATAAATCCCCGCACCGCCCATTTTGCCGCGCAGTAAGTGGATTCGCCCGCCTTGGCGGCCAGTGCTGCGGTGGACATGACCACAACCACTGTGACTGCTTGATCTTTATAGCGTTTCACTAATTCCCGCACTAACAGAATCGTCGAGGTGACATTGTTATTGAGCAGGCTTTGGATATCGTTCGCCCCTTGGGTTTCAATCGCACCAAAGTAGCCGCTGCCCGCACAGTGGATCACGGTTTTAGGGGCTTGCGTTAGGCCATCGAACAGGGCTTCGAGACTCGATTCACTGGCGAGATCGGCGGTGATCGCGGCGATCGTTTTGTTGGAGAAGGGCGTTAATGCATTGGCGACGGTTTGTAGACGCTCGGCATGGCGGCCTGTGAGTGTCAGTGCTTCGTTCTCTTTGGCGTAGAGCGATGCGAGTGCCGCGCCTAAACCACTGCTGGCGCCGGTAATTAATATCATAGTGACCTCGGTTAATGCTGTCTTGGCTTGAAAACCGCATCTTAAACTCAAGTGCGCTTCAATTCATGGGAAGGCGAGCGGTTAGATTAAGGTAAATAGCGGCTGATCGAATGCCACTTCATCGCCGTCTTTGGCCCAAATAGCGCTGATCACGCCATCGCGCTCGGCTTGGATGGGATTCATCATTCTCATCGCTTCGATAATGCAGACAACTTCACCTTGGCTCACACGTTGACCGACTTTAACCAGCGGCACATCATCGAGTTCTGCCGCCGCGTAAAAAGTGCCGACCATAGGTGAGACTTGTACAAAACCTTCTGTACTTGGCGTAATGCCTGTTTGCGAATGGCTTGTTTGCTTTGCCTGTTCACTCAAAGGCGCTACTCGTGCTATGGCTGGCGTTTGCGATGACTGCATATTGGCTGGCATAGGGCTGTAGCGGGTGATGCGAATTGATTCTTCACCTTCTGTGATCGCCAGTTCTGCTATGTCAGATTCTTGTACTAACTCAATGAGTTTTTTAATTTTACGAAGATCCATTGCCATTTATCTGCCCTTGCAAAGCACGCTATTGAATGGGATTACTGTTGCTGGTTGAGCCGCTTAATGGCTGCCGCCAGTGCAAACTCATAACCTTGTGAACCGAAACCGCAAATCACGCCTATCGCCTTATCGGAAAAATAGGAATGGTGGCGAAAGGCTTCACGGGCGTGCACATTGGATAAATGCACTTCAAAGAACGGAATTGCCACGCCAAGCAGGGCATCACGCAGGGCGACGCTGGTATGGGTAAAGGCGGCGGGATTGATAATAATCATCTGGGCATCGGTTGCATGAATCGCATTGATTAGCTCAAATTCGGCGTTGGACTGAATATGTTCGAGCTCAACTCCCGCAAACTTTGCCTGCTGATTTAACTCCGCCACTATGTCGGCTAAGGTTTGATGACCATAAACGCTGGGCTCGCGGCGGCCTAAGAGGTTGAGATTGGGGCCATTGACGAGCAAAATTTTGTGACTCATTGCGCTTTCCTTTACGGCATGCCTTGGGATTTATGCTGGGATTAAAGTTGGAATAAATTTATTTCAGTTTTCTACATAGGCCATTAACTTAACCTGTTCAAATCGATTTTGCATTATCCGTTAGTCAATTGTGTGCGAGCTGATCATGTGCGAGCCGATTATACCTTTGAAATCCTGTGCCATTGTTGGCTGGGTTCAATTGCGGTTATTTCTCTGGTACCGAGTTAGCAATTGCCTAAGTTGACTGTCAGTTGAGTTAATTGTCATCTAAGTTAACTGTCACCTAAGTTAATAGTCACTCTTCTGTTGACGCATGGCCTTAGTGGCACCTTTTTGTTTCTTGGTTTCTAATCGCCGAGTTTGGCTGCCTTTAGTGGCGCGGGTGGGGATGCGTTTTTTCTGCACTTCACCGACACTGGCAATCAAGGCGATAAATTGCTCCAAGGCTGTTTGGCGGTTGGCATCTTGGCTGCGACTCGCTTGACATTTGATGATGATTTTGCCGCTTTTAGTGATGCGGTGATCCGCCTTGTTGAGCAAGCGTTCTTGGTAAAACTCGGGTAATGATGAGCTTTTAATATCGAAAATCAGCTGCGCAGCGGTGGACACTTTATTTAAGTGCTGGCCGCCTGCACCACTCGAACGGATAAATTGCCACTCGATTTCATTTTCCTGAAGTTCCACACGGTTTGAGATTTTTATCATGGCAAACTTAGGCATTTTTCAGCATGGATTGAGAAGCCATCAATAATGACTTATGGCTTTCCAATAGATTTGTTATCATCGGGCGCATTCTTTGCCGCTGCATTGGCTAAAGCCATTGCCTGCAAAAGTGTTCTCGATTCGGAGTGCCTCTATGTTATGCCAAATCCCCGATATTGCTAAGGGTGTTATCAGTCTTTTTGCCAGTGGCCGACTATCCTCCACCGATTATCGGACCCGTTTACAGCCAGCGATTAAGAGTTATCGTAAGGATTGGGGCCAAGTTTGCCTGTATATTGAGGCGGATGTGTTACTCGAAGGCTGGGAATTTGAGTCGCTGACTGGTAGTGGTGAAGTCCAGTTACCGAATTTTGAAGCCTTAGTATTTGTGGGCGGCCCTGATTGGGTAGGAAATGCGGTGCGCTTACTCGGGCCTTTTATGCAGGGCGAAGTGGCTTGGTTTCCACTCGAACAGAAAGCCAAAGCGATTGCTTGGATCACTAAGCGTTCGAATATTTAATGGTCTAATTTAGGCCATATTTACAAGGAATTAAGTATGTCATTATTGAAATCGGGCTCTGTTTCTTCGCTGACAGTTTCTAAGGTCAGTGCGATTGCGTTAGTCTTGGCATTTACCGCTGGACTGAGTGCCTGCGCGCCAGAAGTGGGCAGTGATGCTTGGTGTAAACAGATGAAAAATAAGCCGTCTGGCGATTGGACTGCTAACGAAGCCGCTGATTACGCTAAGCACTGTGTATTTAAATAAGCACTGTGTATTTAAATAAGTGCTGTGTGTTTAAATAAGCACTGAGTGTTTAAGTCAGCGTTAGCCTTTAGAGATCACAGCTTGAAAGACTTTGCTTGCGAGCTGTGAACTTATGTTTATCATACGGGTCAGATGTTCGGTTATCCGTTATCCGTTATCCGTTATTTGCTATAGGTGATATTTGAATTCTACCGCTAAGCCATTTTTTACTCGAATGGTAACCCTACTGATAGCCATTATCGTGCTGCAATTTGCCGGCGCGAATTTGGGTGCGCATCAGTTACATGCGGGCAATGGTGCGGAAGAAGCTGAGAATCATCCCCATCTGCAATTTAGTGCCCAAGTGACCACTTTGGCCCAATGTGTCGATTGCGTTTGCCCAAGCGAGCAAGCCTTAGGCTTTGCGGACTCCACGGGTGTCACCAGTAATCACGCGGGTGAGAACCAAAGCAACGGATTTCATTCCCACTTAGTGAAAACCACTGAAATACAAGATTTTGACCTATGCCTCGACTGTCAATGCCATGGCGGTCATGTGGCGCTGTTATCTCAGGCAGTGAGTCAGCCTGTACAGGCGTTAGAAAGCGTCTATCTGCCTACCGATGTATCCTATTTCCCGCCTGAAAATTTACCTAAATACCGCCCTCCTATCGCTTAATTCTCCAATATTCGGCTTATTTCTCGGCCTAGGACGATTGATTCATCTGATTGGATCTCATTCTATTTTGCCGCGTGATAAGTCCGTTATGTTCATCCCCCAAAAGATACGCTTGAACTGATGCTCGCAGCGTTAACTGTTGGAGCCGTCATTGGCTTTTTAGCCGTTACTGTATTGCTTGGCGGGATGATTCGATCGGCGCTTATTTGCCATGCCCAGAACGATATGATTGCTTTGCATTGAGCTATGTAAATGAAGCTCACATCTAGCCGTTTCGCTTTGGGCGCAAAAGTCAGCCGATCCACATTCGATATTGTTAGGATTTGCGATGAAAAAAACGATTCTCGCCCGTACTTTAGTTTGTCTGTTTAGATCGGGCTTGTTTAGCTGCGGATTAGTATTGGCCGCCGGATTGGTAGCCTTTGCCCTCGCGGCAGAAAATGATTCTCTTGAAGTCAACGTCCTTGAAGTCAAGGTCCTTGAAACCAAAGCCTCTGAGGCTAATGCCCCTGAAATAAATGCCTCTGAAGTTGAGGCATTTAAGGCGCAATCACTGGGTTTACCCGCCAAAGAAACCGACACGGCACATGTCAACTTTGGCCAATGGTTGCCTGAGTTACTTACACAGTTCAATCAGTTACCTGAAGTTCAGGTGCAACTAGTAAGGCAGCAACAAGCCAAACTGGCCATTCAGGCGGCAGATCGCGCTGTGTATAACCCAGAACTTGGGCTTAATTATCAAAATGCTGATACAGATGCTTATAGCTTAGGGCTGAGTCAAACCCTCGATTGGGGTGACAAGCGCGGCGTGGCGACACAGCGTGCCGAGCTTGAAGCGCAAATCCTTTTAGCAGACATAGGGTTAGAGCGTAGCCAAATGTTGGCCGAACGCTTACTGGCCTTGGCAGAACAGGCGCAAAGCCGTAAGGCGCTGACCTTTGCCGAGCAGCAATTAAGGTTTACCAAGGCGCAGCTCAATATTGCTGAGCAGCGATTGGCGGCGGGGGATTTGTCTAACGTCGAGCTGCAATTGATACAACTCGAAGTCGCCTCTAATACTGCCGACTACGCCTTAGCCGAGCAGGTGGCCTTAGTGGCCGATGGCAAAGTAATTGAATTACTTGGGGATAATAATTTCGCTTTTAGTGAGTTTATCAAAGAGATCCATTTCTTTGTGACTCAGGCTAAGCAAGCGCCAGCGGCCGAGTTGGGCACCTCTACATCAGCCTTGCCAGCACTGGCGAGTGCTTATCAGCAAGTGCTGCTCGCCAGAGTTAATGTCATGCAAGTCAAAGCGGAAGCTTCGGCTGACCCGACTATTAGCCTAGGCGCTGAAAAGGAAGGCACGGACAATAAGCTCGGTGTCGGCGTGTCGATTCCTCTACAAGTTCGCAATAACTACAGTGAGTTACAGGCAGTGGCCGATAAGGGCATCGCTATCGCGGAGCAAGGCTATCTTGCCCGTGAGCGAGTGCTTACCGCTAAGCAGAAACAATTCCTCTATGCGTTACCGCGTTTACTTGAACGTTACCAAGACTGGCGTGAGTTAGTGCAAGTGTCAGGTGCTAAAGCCGCTAAATCCTTAAGCCAACAATGGCAGGCGGGGGATGTGAGTACTAGCGAGTACTTACAGAGCCGTCGTCAGTTAGCCGCCAGTTATTTGGTGGGCTTAAACCTAGAAACGGCTATCTATCAAAGTTGGTTAACTTGGATGGGCGAAAGCGGCCAGCTTATGCCTTTTATCGAAAAGCTCATTATCGAAAAGCTAAATGCAGTCCCTTCGATAACATCTAATGCCGCCGCACGCACAGTAAACCCATGAGGTCACAATAATGAATTCAAATACTCACCACGAAAATGTCCTTCAACTGGATGCTGTAATGACGCCTAAAAAGCGTCGGTTTAACCTATCAAAAATTGCGCTCGCATTATTCGTGCTGAGCACGCTGGCATTTCTCGCTCAGCCTGTATTGGCTGGCGGTGATCACGCTCCCGTCGCTAAGGCAAGCGGCGATTCGGTAACGCAAACGGCGCCGACGGATGAACACGGCGAACAGGCGTTGAAATTGACCGAAGCGCAGCAAGCCTTGGCGGGGATTAGCTTGTTACCTTTGTCGAGCGATAGCTTGAACCTCGCCAATTTGAATCTCGATATTAGGGCGACGGCGACCTTAGTGGTGGATCGCGATCGAACCGCGACCCTTGCGCCGCAGCTCGATGTGCGTGTGTTGGCGCGCCATGTGGTGCCGGGACAAGAAGTGAAAAAAGGTGAGCCTTTACTTACCTTGGGTGGCGCAGCCGTTGCGCAGGCACAGGCGGACTACATTAATGCCGCTGCCGAATGGAGCCGAGTCAAACGCATGAGTGAAGGTGCGGTTAGCGTCAGTCGGCGGATGCAGGCGCAGGTGGATGCCGAACTTAAACGGGCGATTTTAGAGGCAATTAAGATGACGCCCGCGCAAATTCGTGCACTGGAATCGACGCCCGAAGCCATAGGCAGTTATCAACTCTTAGCACCAATTGACGGCAGAGTGCAGCAGGATATCGCCATGCTAGGTCAAGTTTTTAGCGCGGGCACACCCTTAATGCAACTGACCGATGAATCCTATTTATGGGTTGAGGCGCAGTTAACCCCAACTCAAACTACGTATATCCAGGTTGGCAGTTCAGCTTTAGTGCAAGTAGGGGATAAGACGTTGGCAGGTAAGATCATCGGTCGCTCCCATGAACTCGACAGCGTAACGCGCACCGAGCAAGTGCTGGTGAGTATGCCCAATCCTGATCATGTGTTGCATGCGGGGCAATTTGCTGAACTCTACTTTGCTGGCTCTACTACCGATCCAAACGGCAGTGGCATAGTGCTGCCCGATACGGCGTTGACCCGTGGCGGCGATGGCGATTGGCAGATTTTTATTCAAGATGAGGATGGCTTCGAGTCCATTGAGGTAGAAGTGGTGCAGCGTCAACGTGGTCTGAGTCTAGTGCGTGGACCTGAGCTTGAAAAAGCCCAACAGGCACAGCTCAAGGTTGTGGTGGCTGGCGCGTTCTTCTTGGCATCCGAGCAGGCGAAAGCGGGCTTTGATATTCACGCCCACTAATATGAGCGCCCTTATTTTGGAGATTTTCTATGTTGCAAAAGTTAATCGAAGCCGCGATTAAAAATCGGCTGTTAGTGGTATTGGCTCTGCTCGCCGTGATTGTGGGCTGTGTGGCCATGTTACCTAAGTTGAATCTCGATGCCTTTCCTGATGTGACTAACGTGCAAGTGACCATCAATACAGCGGCCGAAGGCTTAGCTGCAGAAGAGGTGGAAAAACTTATCAGTTATCCGGTGGAATCGGCCATGTACGCCTTGCCAGCTGTGACTGAGGTGCGCTCGTTATCGCGTACCGGCTTGTCGATTGTGACTGTGGTATTTGCCGAGGGGACGGATATTTACTTCGCTCGTCAGCAAGTGTTTGAACAGTTGCAGGCGGCGCGGGAGATGATCCCAAGCGGCGTCGGAGTGCCGGAAATCGGCCCCAATACCTCGGGATTAGGGCAGATTTATCAGTATATTCTGCGTGCAGAACCTAACTCTGGCATTAATGCCGCCGAGCTGCGTAGCTTAAATGATTATCTGGTGAAGTTGATATTGATGCCCGTGGGCGGCGTGACTGAAGTCTTGTCTTTTGGTGGCGATGTGCGCCAATACCAAGTGCAGGTCGACCCGAATAAACTGCGTGCCTATGGCTTGTCTATGGCGCAGGTGACAGAAGCGCTAGAGAGCAATAACCGCAACGCTGGCGGTTGGTTTATGGACCAAGGCCAAGAGCAACTTGTGGTGCGCGGCTATGGCATGTTGCCCGCAGGAGACGCTGGATTAACGGCGATCGCGCAGATCCCTCTGACCGAAGCCAGCGGCACGCCAGTGCGTATTGGCGATATCGCTCAGGTGGATTTCGGCAGCGAGATCCGTGTCGGGGCTGTGACTATGACGCGCCGCGATGAATCAGGCCAAGTGCAAAATCTCGGTGAAGTGGTGGCTGGTGTCGTGCTCAAACGCATGGGGGCAAACACTAAGGCGACGATTGACGATATTGGTGCACGGGTGAGCCTTATTGAGCAGGCCTTGCCCGATGGCGTGTCCTTTGAGGTGTTTTACGACCAAGCGGATCTGGTCGATAAGGCTGTGACCACAGTGCGCGATGCGCTGCTAATGGCCTTTGTGTTTATCGTGGTGATCTTGGCGTTGTTCCTCGTCAATATCCGTGCGACCTTGTTGGTGTTGCTGTCGATTCCAGTGTCTATCGGGCTCGCGCTTATGGTGATGTCCTATTATGGTCTGTCGGCAAACCTGATGTCGCTCGGCGGCTTAGCAGTGGCGATTGGTATGTTAGTCGATGGCTCTGTGGTGATGGTAGAGAATATTTTCAAACACTTAACCCAACCGGATCGCCGCCATTTACCTGAGGCGAGGGCGCGTGCCGATGGTGAGGACGATCCCTATCACAGTGAGGAGGATGGCGCTAAAGCCAGTGGTGATGTCAGCGAATCGAATATGGTTATTCGGATAATGCTCGCGGCAAAAGAGGTGTGTAGTCCAATCTTCTTCGCCACCGCCATTATTATCGTCGTATTTGCGCCGCTGTTTGCACTCGAAGGCGTTGAAGGCAAGCTGTTCCAGCCGATGGCGGTCAGTATTATTTTGGCTATGATGTCGGCGCTGCTGGTGGCGCTGATCGCCGTGCCAGCCCTTGCCGTGTATCTGTTTAAGCGCGGTGTGATGCTTAAACAAAGTGTTATTTTAGCGCCACTGGATGCCGCTTATCGCAAGTTACTGACGGCAACGCTTGCTAGGCCAAAGGTGGTGATGCTCAGCGCCTTGGTGATGTTCGGCTTGAGTCTATTATTGCTACCAAGGCTGGGTACCGAATTTGTGCCTGAACTGGAGGAAGGCACGATTAACTTGAGGGTGACGCTGGCACCGACGGCGAGTTTAGGTACTTCGCTTCAAGTAGCACCTAAGCTTGAGGCTATTTTGCTAGCATTTCCCGAGGTGGAATATGCCCTGAGCCGCATTGGTGCACCTGAATTGGGCGGCGATCCCGAGCCTGTGAGTAATATTGAAGTCTATATTGGCTTGAAACCGATAGCAGAGTGGCAGTCGGCAAGCTCGCGTTTGGAACTGCAACGCTTGATGGAGGAAAAGCTCAGCGTGTTCCCTGGACTCTTGTTGACCTTTTCGCAGCCGATTGCGACTCGGGTAGATGAATTACTTTCGGGGGTAAAAGCCCAGTTAGCGATCAAAATCTTCGGCCCAGATTTAGCAGTATTGTCACAGAAAGGCCAAGCGCTTACCGATCTTGTCGCGAAAATCCCCGGTGCCGTGGATGTGTCGCTTGAGCAAGTGAGCGGTGAGGCGCAATTAGTCGTGCGCCCCAAACGCGAGCTATTGGCGCGTTACGGCATCAGTGTCGATCAAGTGATGAGCCTCGTCAGCCAAGGTATTGGCGGCGCGAGTGCAGGGCAAGTGATCGATGGCAATGCCAGATACGACATCAATGTGCGACTCGCGGCCGAGTTTCGCCAAAGCCCTGATGCGATTAAAGACTTATTACTCAGTGGTACAAATGGCGCCACAGTGCGCTTAGGGGAAGTCGCCAGCGTCGAAGTGGAAATGGCGCCGCCGAATATTCGCCGTGACGATGTGCAGCGCCGTGTTGTGGTGCAGGCCAACGTGGCGGGGCGCGATATGGGCTCGGTTGTAAAAGATATTTATGCCCTAGTGCCAAAGGCGGATTTGCCAGCGGGATATACAGTGATCATTGGCGGCCAGTATGAGAATCAGCAGCGAGCGCAGCAAAAGTTGATGCTAGTGGTGCCGATTTCTATCGCCTTGATTGCCTTGTTGTTGTACTTCTCCTTTGGTTCATTCAAGCAAGTGTTGCTCATCATGGCGAACGTGCCCTCAGCTTTGATTGGCGGCATAGTGGCCCTGTATGTCAGTGGCACTTATTTATCTGTGCCTAGCTCTATTGGCTTTATCACTCTATTTGGGGTAGCGGTGCTCAACGGTGTGGTGCTGGTGGATTCGATTAATCAGCGCAGGCAAAGCGGCGAAGCACTCTATGATTGTGTTTATGAGGGCACGGTTGGGCGTTTACGGCCGGTATTGATGACGGCACTGACCTCGGCCTTAGGTTTGATCCCGATTTTATTGTCATCGGGTGTCGGCAGTGAGATCCAAAAGCCCTTGGCAGTGGTGATTATCGGTGGCTTGTTTAGCTCGACGGCGCTGACCTTACTCGTCTTGCCGACCTTGTATCGCTGGTTATATCGCGGCGATAAGCGCATTGATGAGCTCGGTTAATCACAAGTAAGCCGTCATCGTGGGCAATAACTTGTTATGTTTCGGGTTATTGCCTTCGTTGTAGACAGGGTTATCACATTGACTAAAACTCTAAAAATCAGTGAGCTAAAGAGTGATAGATGGGCTAGTCTTAGAGTCGACATTAAGGACATTCATTTCTGGAGAACATTATGATTGCGGTAATTTTTGAAGTCATCCCGACAAAGGAAGGGAAGGAAGAGTATCTGCACGTGGCGGCTGAAATGCGCCAATATTTAGAAGGCCGCAAGGGATTGATTTCGATCGAACGTTTTCAGAGCCTAACCGACGATGGCAAAGTACTGAGCCTGTCGTTCTGGGAGGACCAAGCTTCCATCACCCAATGGCGTAATCAGATGGCCCACAGCATTGCTGAGCAAACGGGTATAGTGCCCTGTTTGTTTAACTCTTATCGCATTCGGGTGGCAGAAGTAGTGCAAGATTACAGTGAAACTGTGCATGTTGAAGCTGAGTAATCACTTATCTCGCTGATGTAAAAAACAAAACCCATCTCTAGAGATGGGTTTTTTATGCGTGACACTCAAGTTTGAGATTATTTTTCTTGTTGAGCTTTCAATAGATCGCGGATTTCAGACAGCAACTCTTCTTCTTTGGTCGGTGCTGGTGGCGCTTTAGGCGCATCTTCTTCCTTGCGTTTTAGGGTGTTAATGGCTTTTAAACCCATAAAAATGGCGAAGGCGATAATCGTAAAGTCGATAATAGTCTGAATGAATTTGCCATAGGCAATGACCACAGAAGGCGCATCGCCTTGAGCTGCCTGTAGCACTATGCTCAAATCACTAAAATTCACGCCGCCTAGGATGATGCCAATTGGTGGCATGATGACATCGGCCACGAAGGACGAGACGATTTTGCCGAATGCGGCACCTATGATAATACCAACGGCCATGTCGATCACATTGCCACGGGACGCAAAAGCCTTGAACTCTTTAATTAAGCTCATTAGGTTTCCTCCAAAATTGAGATTAAATGTTAAATTTTATTGTGCAAACTGTATCAGGAAAACCTAAGGTCTTTTGCAGCCTGTTACCTTGCCAAGCTTATAGGGGCTTATGGATTAAGGCAATTCTGACATAGAGGATTTATCCTCAAGGCAATGATTTACACTTTACAAAGTAACAATTGTTACTGTTTGGGGTATTCGATTTATTCATCTAGATCGGCATGGCCGATAAAATCAGGGACTTCTAAGACTTGCGATCCCCAACGTTTAAATAGGGAGCTATAGATGAATTCGATAAAGACGCGGTATTTTCGCGGTAGATACGCCCGCTGTGGATAGCTAAGCACGACCTTAGTTTGCACCATTGGATAGTCATCTAGTAGCGGGATTAAATCGCCTTTTTCTAATGCGACTTGGGCTATGATGGATGGCACCGCAGTGATCCCAAGCCCCGCAATGGCGGCCTCGCGAGCGAGGGTGACATTGTTTACCGTCAGTTGAGTCTTGGGCTCGGCGACAATCCAAGTTTTGCCATCGAATAATTTCCACGCACCTTCGATATGCGCCGACTGCAAGCGAATCGCTTTATGTTTGGCTAAGTCCTGTGGCACCTTGGGCGTTCCATGGGCAGCTAAATAAGCTGGGCTTGCCATGAGCGATTTATGGGCGTTGACTAAGGCATAGCTTTGCAAGCGAGTGTCACCCGAATCGGCAATTTGAAATAATAGATCGATGCCTTCTTCTATCACATCAACCTTTCGATTGGTGAGTTCAGCCTCTATGGTGATTTCGGGATAAAGCGTTAAAAACTGCGCGAAAATCGGCCCTAAAAACAATTGGCCTAATTCAATTGGGCAGACAATTTTTAGATTGCCTTTAATCAATTGCTGTTGGGCGCTGAGCTGATTTTCGGCGCTCTGCAGATCGGTGAGGATCTTATTGATCCTATTGTAATAACTCGATCCTGCTTCGGTGAGTTTTAGGGCTCTGGTGGTGCGAAACAGCAGTTGTGTGCCGGTATCGGCTTCGAGTTCGGCTATCTTACGACTGACTGTTGCCTTAGTGAGCCCAAGGGCTTTAGCTGCGCCAGTAAAGCTACCTTGCTCGACCACTTGAGCGAAAATTTGCACGCGATTGAGATCCATCATTGTTACACCTGTGAAACAGTGGGTTGATTTTTTACTGACTAATAAACTTAGTGAGACAGTAGTACACTAGATATCACTAATCAAGGAGTCATTCATGTCCAAAAGTAAACTCATTATCGCCGTTCCACTGTTACTCACTGCAGTTGCAGGGGGCGGTTATTACTGGTGGACACAGGTACGTTTTATCGAAACTACGGATAACGCTTATGTTGAGGCCGATATTTCCCATATCAGCGTGAAAGTGCCCGGCTACGTTGTGTTAAGCGATGTAACCGATAACCAGCATGTGCAAAAGGGTGAGTTATTAGCTCAGCTGGAAGATAACCAATTTAGTGCCAAAGTAAGTCAAGCCGAAGCCTCACAGGCGAGTGCGAAGGCAGACTTGCAAACCTTAGCCGCAAAGGTGGAGTTGCAACGGGCGTTAATCACTCAAGCCAGCGCAGGCGTGGTAGCGGCAAAGGCCGATAAAATACGGGCACAGCAACAATTGAGCCGTTCGAAAAAGCTTAAAGTCAGTAATTACAGCTCCCAAGATGATGTCGATCAACTGCAAGCAGGATTTGATTCTGCCGCCGCCCGTCTCGATGAAGCTCAAGCCGTGTTAGTGGCAAAGCAACGTGAGTTAGCGGTTTTTAATGCCCAATTAGATCAGGCGGGTTCTGTGGTTGAACAGGCCAATGCGACTTTAGAACTGGCGAAAATTCAGTTAAATGATACCCGCGTGACCGCACCTTTTTCTGGGGTGATTGGTAAACGTGGCGCTATGGTGGGGCAGTACGTGCAACCCGGCCAAGCACTCTACAGTTTGGTTCCGGATGGGGCAGTGTGGATCACGGCGAACTTTAAAGAGACCCAGATCCAACATATGCAACCAGGACAGTCGGTGCAGGTCAGTCTCGATGCGTTTCCCGACAAAACCTTTATAGGTGTTATCGATAGTCTGTCACCGGCGTCCGGAGCCAAATTCAGTCTACTGCCAGCGGAAAACGCCACAGGTAACTTCACTAAAATCGTGCAGCGTATTCCCGTGCGTATTCGCTTAGATTTAACTGAGGAAGAAGCACACATGCTACCGGGCTTAAGTGCAGTCGTAAAAGTGGATACGGCATCTGAGTCATCAACATCGGCAATCGCTGCAAATACAGGTCGTTAGTATGAGCGCAACTGGCTCTATCACTGCGTCTGCCGATATGGAGGCGCAGGGCATCAGTGTACCTAGAAAGCCTACCGATTATGAGCGTGGCAGTCGCCGTTCATGGATTGCGGTATTTGGTGGTTTGATCGGCGCCTTTATGGCGATCCTCGATATTCAAATCACCAACGCATCGATGAAGGAGATTCAAGGAAGCCTTGGGGCAACGCTCGAAGAAGGCAGCTGGATTTCAACCGCGTATCTGGTTGCTGAGATGATCGCGATCCCGCTCTCTGGCTGGCTCAGCACAGGATTGTCGGTCAGGCGTTATCTGTTATGGACCACGGCTGCTTTTATCTTTGCTTCTGTGCTTTGCTCAATCGCGTGGAACTTAGAGGCCATGATCGCCTTTCGGGCGCTACAGGGCTTTTTTGGTGGTGCACTAATTCCGCTGGCCTTTAGGCTTATTCTTGAGTTTTTACCCGATAACAAACGTGCCGTCGGCATGGCGTTATTTGGCGTGACGGCGACTTTTGCGCCTTCAATCGGCCCGACCTTAGGCGGTTGGCTGACCGAGCAATTTAGCTGGCATTATCTGTTTTATATCAATGTGCCACCGGGTTTGTTGGTGATGGCCATGTTGGCCTACGGTTTAGAGAAGCAGTCGGTCGTTTGGGATAAGCTGAAGAATGTTGATCTGGCGGGCATAGTCACTATGGCGCTGGGTATGGGTTGCCTTGAAGTGGTGCTCGAAGAAGGTAACCGCAAGGACTGGTTTGGCTCGGAGCTCATTCGTAATCTGGCCATTATTGCCGTCGTGAATCTGGTGTTGTTTGTTTGGATCCAGCTAAGGCGTAAAGAACCGTTAGTGAATTTACGCCTGCTTGGTAAGCGTGATTTTGTGCTCTCTACCGTGGCGTATTTTTTACTGGGCATGGCACTATTCGGCGCTATTTATTTGATCCCGCTTTATCTATCACAAGTCCATGATTACACACCGTTAGAAATTGGTGGTGTGATTATGTGGATGGGATTTCCGCAGCTATTGGTCTTGCCCTTAGTGCCGAAATTGATGGAGCGATTCGATAGTCGTTATCTCGCTGCCTTTGGCTTTTTAATGTTCGCCATTAGCTATTACATGAATAGCCAGATGACCGCAGATTATGCCGGACCGCAGATGATCGCTTCGCAAGTCGTGCGGGCCTTAGGTCAGCCTTTTATTCTGGTGCCTATTGGTATGCTTGCGACTATGCATTTAAAACCCCATGAAAATGCCTCGGCATCGACGGTATTAAACGTGATGCGTAACTTAGGTGGTGCTTTTGGTATCGCGCTGGTGGCGACCCTGACTGACACTTTGTCGCGCGGGCATTTGGCTCATATTAAGGAATCTTTACCCGCAGTGAGCACGCAAGCACAGGATTATTTAACCCAAAGCGCAAGTATGTTGCAGGCGGGAGGTTCAGATCCCTATACCGCCGCCGCGCAGGCGAAAGCCTTGCTGGGCCAAACCATGAGTCAGCAAGCTTATATTCAGGCCTATAACGATGTGTTTTACATCATGGGCGCTCTGCTACTCATCGCCGTATTCGCTGTGCTGCTGATCCGTAAACCGACAGGGCCTGTGGCCCACGATGCCATGGTTGAGTAATAACGTTTTTCGTTATCCTGTTGTCGCCATAGATTTCCCCAGATCTATTGGTTTGCGCAACAGCTTTGCGCCTTAGTCCTCGCGGATTAAGGCGCTTTTTTATGGTCTTTATGCTGTGGTAGACTCAAAGTTCTTTTTCGATGATTTGCAGAGGGATATCGTTTGCAGTGGCAAAATCTTACATTTAATCAATTAAATGCCAATAGGCTATATGACATATTGAAGCTAAGAGTCGATGTGTTTGTGGTAGAGCAGGCCTGCGCTTATCCTGAGCTTGACGATAAGGATAGGCATCCAGAAACCCAGCATTTGATCGGTTTATCGCCAGACGGGGAACTGCTTGCCTACGCGCGTATTTTGCCGCCGGGGTTGAGTTATCCTGAGGCGAGTATCGGCCGTGTGGTGGTATCGCCAGCGGGTCGAGGCAAAGGGCTAGCCATGCCTTTAATGCAGCACGCCATTGAATCAGCACTGACGACTTGGCCCGATGCGGGGATCCAAATTGGCGCCCAAGATTACCTCAAAGCTTTCTATCAAAAACTCGGCTTTGTCGCCTGCTCTGAGATGTACTTAGAAGATGGTATTCCCCATTTGGATATGCGCTACCAATCAGCATAAGCGGCTATCAATATGAGTTATCTACATCAATTATCAACATAAGCGATCAACAAAAGCTTGGCATATAAACATTCAACATTAAGCCAATAAGGAACTGAGATGTCGACTTCAACGGACTATAGAATCAATCAACAGCAAATTGCCTGCGTGGCGAGTTTTCTGGCTAAAGAGGGCAAAACCGAAGCACTAATAGCTGCGCTCGCGAGCCTTATTCCTGATACGCGCCGCGAAGCGGGTTGTATTCGTTACGAACTCAATGTGAGCCGTGATGAACCACGCCGCGTGACGTTTGTAGAAATGTTTGTCGATATTGCCGCCTTTGATGAGCACTGCGCTAAAGATGCGATTCAACACTATTTCCACCAAGTTATGCCCGAATTGGTTGAGTCGTTTCATGTGGAAACCTATCACCAAATCATTGTTTAACCGTGAGACCAATTATTAGGAGCTTGCAGTGTTGATTAACACTATCGAGCCAGTATTTAGATCTCTATCCGAATAGAAGTCATTGATACTGCAAGTGACTAATGGCCGCAGCTGGAACCATTGCACTTTAACTCTTTAGTGCTAAAAGGCATATTAGGTAAGGATAAGGCAAAGTTGCTGGCTTAAGTTGCATTTGTCATCAATGTACCGAGTAGTTATCTACGACAAGAATGACAACCTAGACTTTGATTGTATGACTTCACTGGGATTAATAAAGCTGCCTTGCTACTTTGCTTAATTGAACCCATTCGAATTTCATCGCAGAGTGAGTTTTATATCCATTCCAATCTAAAAAGCCGAGTGGTTTATCACTCGGCTTTTAATATATCTTGGATATCGCTTTATTTAGTGAAAAACACTAATGTCCAAGGGACTACGTATGCTTGGAGTACTGTGATCACGCCAATGAAAGTACAGAAAAATAGACTGTGCTTTAGCGTAAAGCGGAAAAGATCTGATTCTTTACCCGCCAATCCCGTTGCAGCGCAAGCAACGGCAATAGATTGTGGCGAAATCATTTTGCCCGTTACACCTCCCGTAGTGTTTGCGGCGACTAATAACTCCGGTGTTACACCTATTTGGTTTGCTGTATTGGCTTGCAGCGCGCCAAATAGGGCATTTGATGAGGTGTCTGAACCTGTTAAAAACACACCTAACCAACCTAAGAATGGCGAGAAGAAGGGGAATGCTACGCCAGTGCCTGCGAGCACGAGTGCTAAGGTTGAAGATAGACCTGAATAGTTTGCGACAAAGGCAAATGCTAATACTAATCCAATTGACAATATCGGGAATTTTAATTCAATTAAAGTGTCTTTAAAGGATGTCAGTGCATTACTTATTGACATTTTAAGGACCACAATTGAGATCATTGCTGCGATTAAAATTGCTGATCCAACAGCGCCTAATAAATTAAGTTTATATATTGCTGCATAAGGGGTTTCCTTAGCGACAATAGGCGCACTTTTGATAACGAGATTATGTAAGTAAGGTACTTCAATACTGATAGTGGCAAAACTTAATGCCAGTTGTACATCTTTAAGACTCCACAGGGTTACAATCGCTGTGAGAATAATAAAGGGAGACCATGCTTTAAATATCTGGCTATTAGAAAAAGTAGATTTAGGGGTAGTAACTCTTTGTTTCATTCCTGAGAAAGTGAATATTTCTTTTGGTTGCCAGACTTTTAAAAATAACGTTAAACAAATTAGACTGACTAACGCCGAAGTAATATCGGGTAATTCGGGGCCGATAAAGTTTGAGGTCAAAAATTGGGTGATCGCAAATGAAACGCCTGCTACTAATGTTGCGGGCCAAGTTTGACGTATTCCCCTGATGCCATCCATCATTGCGATGAGCCAGAAGGGGACAATAATCGATAATATTGGCAACTGACGGCCAGCGAGTTGTCCAATATGGAATGGGTCTAGTGATGAAACCTGGCCCGCTACGATAATTGGGATACCCATAGCTCCAAAGGCGACGGGTGCCGTATTTGCGATTAAGCAAAGTCCTGCTGCATACAATGGATTGAATCCAAGCCCGACAAGTAACGCAGCTGTAATAGCAACAGGTGCCCCAAAACCAGCAGCACCTTCGAGGAAGGCTCCAAATGAAAAGCCAACCAATAGCATTTGTAATCGTTGATCTTCCGTGACTGAGATGACTGACGAGCGAATAACCTCAAATTGACCTGTTTTAACGGTGATTTTATATAAAAATACTGCGGTAATAATAATCCAAGCAATTGGCCATAGCCCATAACTAAAACCATATATAGCAGAAGCAAGCGCGATACTAATAGGCATTTTGTAGGCGAGTATCGCGACTGCTAAGGCAATTAATAAGGTTAATGCCCCAGCGATATAGCCTTTAAGTTTTAACACAGTTAAGGCTAGGAAGAAAAACACAATAGGCAGTAAAGCAACCATTGCGGTTAGCCACAAGCTACCGAGTGGCGTGTATGTTTGGGTCCAGGTCATAGGGAGGTTTCCGTAATTGTTATAATATGTTGATAAATCGTGTCGCAGCCGCAACATAGCAGATACTAGTGTTTAGTGATGTAGGATCAATCTTAAATGTTGCAATAAGTGATATGGGTCACGAGATGTGTGGATAAATGATGACGGGGAAATACCTAAATAATAATCAAGTAAAATATTGACTGTTTTAGCTATATTCACCAAGCATCTAATTTAGGTTGTATTAATATTTATTGTGTTATCAAGATTATTTTTTGTGAGTCGTGAAATTAACTAGAGTATTGTGATTTTATGAAAAACTAGGCTGTACTGATTTAGTTTTTTGGTAGTGTTTATAACAGATGGTTTATAAATATTTGTTTATCTTTAGAGATAGAAATTAATAGCAATCAATACAATACAACTGATAATGCAGTTATCTTATTGTGGCATGAATTGAGCTATAGATGTTGCCATACTCTTGTCTATGAGTTTGCTTGGCTGGAAATTTACCTTGCTATATGTGGCTGCGAGTATGACAGTAGGTTGAAATTTTTAATTTTGCAGCACAGTTCGTTGAGGAAGTAACATGAAACAAGTCAAAGTATTAGGCAGTGGTTGCGCTAAATGTAGCAAAACCGCTGAGATGATTGCGGACATATCAGAAGAAATGGGCGTGGATGTGATTGTAAAAAAGGACACAGATCCTCAAAGCCTATTGAAATTTAAAGTGATGAAAACCCCAGCGGTAGTGATCGATGGTGAGCTCATACATAGCGGCTCAGTACCGACGCGCGATGAAGTTGAGGGGTGGTTAAGGGACAGGGCGGGATCATACTTTGTTAACTAACGGAAACTTTTAGGCTTAAACAGGATCAGAGCAAGCATGTTATGCTAACGACCTATTCCTAATGTCACTGTTTGAACACTTGAAACTCATCGAAGACCCTCGCTCTCACATCAACCTAGACCATGATTTAGTTGATATTATTTTTCTTGTTTTAGCCGCTATCGCTTCAGGTTGCGATGGCTGGCAAGCTATCGAAGAATTCGGCCAAGAGAACCTATCTT
>NZ_JAKKRM010000023.1:0-61911 GCF_025654295.1 Shewanella sp. SM23 | reverse complement strand
AGCCTGTTAAGCCCATTGGCCTGGAAGTTGTTATGGCTAAAGACGGAAAAAAGCCAACCGCCCGAACAAGTCCCCAGTGTGCATTGGGCTTATCTAAGATTAGGAAAACTCGCGGGCTGGAATGACAGCAAACGAAGCGGAATTGTAGGCTGGGAAAGGTTATGGCAAGGATGGTTTAAACTGCAAACCATCCTTGAAGGTTACCAGCTAGCCTTGTCTCTTGAGCAAAAGATGTGATCAAGAGACAGATAGGAATACAGGGCTTAAACTTAAATTTAGGCTTGGATTTAGAATTAGCTCAGTGCGGCAGATTTAACAAATTACGCGATCTGGCCGAAACGCCCTTCTTGGTAATCGCGAATCGCCTGCTGAATCTCCGCTTGGGTGTTCATCACAAAGGGACCCATCTGGACGATTTTTTCACGGATAGGTTTACCCGCAAACAGTAGCATCCCAGCGCCGCGCTCATCCGCTTTAAGCTTAAGCACACTTTGGCTATCGAGCACTAAAAACTCGCCCTGATGATGTTGATTTGAAGCAGATGACCACTGTGAATCTTCACCTTTACTTAAGTCACCTTGGTACAAGTACAAGGCGACAAACTCATGTTGAGACAAATCGAGCGTGGCCTCAGCATTTGGCGATAGACTTAAATCAGCAATAGCAGCCTCACCCGCTAATCCTTGAATAGCCGCACTAATAAGCGGCTGATCTTTAAAGCCCCAATCACCCGCTAAGGCTTTTAAGCTAGCGCCAGTGTTATTGGTCACTTCAACGCTCGCGCTACCCGCAGTATCTTGATACTTAGCTGGACGCAGCTTGTCTTTGGCGGGCATATTGACCCAAATTTGAAATCCATGCAGACCATCGACAGCATCGGCAAGTGGCATTTCAGAATGCACTACACCGAACCCTGTACTCATCCACTGCACATCGCCGGCACGAATCGCCTTCACATTACCCATTTGGTCACGGTGCTCAAAACCGCCCTTACGAATATAAGTAAAGGTCTCCATCCCGCGATGGGGATGTGCGGGGAAACCGCCAATAAAGTCTTGTTCATCATCGGATTTTATTTCGTCGATCATCAAGAAAGGATCAAATTTAGTCGTCACAAAATCGGCGACACGGCGAATATTGACCCCATCGCCATCCATCGCGGCTTTGGCGGAAAACTGACTTAATACTTTCATTGCTGCTCTCCTATCGGTTGAGCAAAGCGATACGTGAAACGCCAAGACCGTACGGCTAACACAAGACGCAAACGCTTTGCTGATGGAGGCAGAATAACAAGGAAGTTTACAAAAGAATAACGCGAAATCACGGCCTAAACATTCGAAAAAATAGAACGGTAGATTGCTGATATCCACTCAAACAGGTTTGCCATGGCATTTACTCGTCGACTCACAGACAGTCCGCCCATGGGGCGGACGGTCGTCTCGCTAATCACCATGGCGCACCTTTCGAGCATTCGCGTAATCTGTAGATTTACAAGACATACGCAACATACTTTGGGACAAAACCTTGCTAGATTTTTTACTCTAATTCATTGGTTTCGGATTAATATTTGTAAGGCGATTATTGAACGTTAGTATTAAACCCGATAAACAAGCTATCCATTTTCTTGCATGAACTTAAGCGAGTGATCTCCAAAACTCATTTGGTCAAAACTCGCAGCAGGCTGAGCAGCTCAAAGCAGTAGAAGTGATCACTCATGAACAGTAGAAATGCTCAATTGCGCCAGTGCCGCCAGATTGGCGGCGCTGCACCAAGTTGCCCACACGGCTGTTACAGACTGAACTCTTCTACTGGCAACGGCTGCCCAGGCTGCTGCTCGGATTGCCCAGTTTCAGGCAAGAAAAAAGCCCCGAGGAAATGGGGCTGATTAGCACAAAGTGTTATGGCCGAAAGATCCCGACGATTTTGGGAAGCTGATGACAACGAAGCACACCGAATTATGAACAGCCTCCACCGAATCGGCTATACCTCATTCCGTATAATCCTCAAATTCCCAATATCCGATCCGGCTTAACTTCTCTGCTATCTCTTGCCAAGTCTTGCCAGAACAGCTATTGCAATAACTAGACACCTTGTTTTTTATTCTGTCCAAGTCATACTCAAAAACAATCAACATGTGACTACCAAAGACAACTTCGTTATCCGAGTGTTTGGATTTTAGCCACTCTGGAGTGCATATCTGCATATCAAAAGATTCTGCACCTTCTTCGCCTTCAGGGCCAATCATAGCCCGCACCCAAAAGCCAAAATTGTCAGATTCATCTGGCCAATATGAATTTAGATCAAAATCTAAAGAGTAAAATTCTTTTAGCTGTGCTCGCATTTTCTAATCCAATATATCCAAGTGACCATTGCTGATTGGGCGACCACCAACCTCTATTTTTCTTTCAAAATTAGCTTGAACTCCTGTAGTCGCATGAGGACTATTAGGCTTTGCAGATGGTGAACGGTAAACCTTGAGGCCGTCTTTACTAACCAGAGTTTTACCATCGCTGGCAACCCTTGCTCCATCACCGACCCAAGCTTTACCAAGTTTGTCTGCTTCAGCCCTCGTTCCCGAGCCTAAACCAAAATTACCTTTACCTTTGGCTGCGTCACGCAGTATTCCAATTTCCTTCCCTGCACTCTTTGCAACTCCAGGTAATCTGGCCTTGCCTATGAGTTCGACGGCTTTTTCTACCGCCTTGATTTTACCTAGGGATGGTATGGGAGCGATGGCTGTTGCAGCCATAAGAGCCTCGCCAGACCCTTCGGCAACTGCCTCTGATTGTTCTTGGGTTGTCAGGCCTGGAATATTCCCACCGCCCAAGGCCCCACCTTCATTTCCATGCAAGTAGCGGCAATCATAACAGTTTTTAGCAAAGATGCCGCTATCATCAGTACCTATTCCTGTATTATTGCTCCCCCCCCCGCCTTTAGCAATCTGCTGCTGGGATCCAATATCAGCAGTCTTACCAGTATTGGCTATTGAGCTGGCAACGGCGGCTTGACCTTTGCTGGAACCATTACTGATATGCACATTACCTTGGCTATCCTTGCCGATATGGCCAACGGTTTTGCCGTCCGCATTGGTGATGGCTTCAGTTTTCCCCGCTTCCAAGCCATCGGCACAACCTTTCAGCGTATCGTCCGTTGAACAGTAGCCCGTTGGATCTATACCAGACATGGGGTTGTTCATGATATAGGAGTAGGGATTCACGCTCTGGGTTGACGTAGGCGCTTGTATAAACGGGTCCACGCTCATAAACCTACCTAGGTTATAGTCGTAAATCCGCCCGTTCATATGAATTAACTGCTGTTCATTCAGATGCTCGTGGTCGGTAAAACCACGGCGATTCTTATTGGTGACCGCTAAATCCTGTAGTTGAGAAAGTGTCGTGTTTTTATTTTGGATATCCAGCTTATGGTTGATACCCAAATCGGTGGTGCGACCAAAGGGGTCAAAATAGCGCTGGCTAACAATATTGCCATTTTGGTCCGCTAGGGTGGTTGCACTGCCGAGGCGGTCCTTGAGAGTAAATTGCAGCAAATGACCACGCTGTGAGGTATAGCTGAGTACCGCAATGTCGTCTAAGTAAGCACGCCAGCTACCATCACTGTCTGCTTCATAGTACTTATCGGCATAATAAGTGGTTGTCGTTGCACTGCCGACCGTGCGGCTTTGCTTGGCGCGCATACTGTCGCTGCCATAGACAAAACTGGTGGTGGCACCACGGCCCGAGACGCTCAGCGGTTTATCCATGCCATTGTAGGTCATGGTGAGGCCATCACCCACACGCAAATTGCCGCGATTATCGTATTGAAAACTCACCGTGGTGCCATTGAGTTTATCTAGCTGGCACACTGCGTTTGGCTTGTAACCACAGGCGCTGCCGCCATAGCGGTAGGCAGTGGTGCTATTGGCACTGTAGTCGGTTTTCTTAAGGAAGTTCCCGACCTTATCGTAGGCATAGTTAACCGTGGCACTAAAGGTCGGATTGGTATTGCTAAACTGATACTCCGTTAGGCGATTAAGCGTGTCATAACGATAACTTTTGACTAGCCCAGTGACACCATTACGCTCACTGGTGAGGTTCATAAAGTCATCGTAACCGTCATAGTAATGACCGTGAATAAGGCCTAATGGCCCATCCACTTCCACACTCGACATTGTGCCTTCACTGTAATAAACCCGTGATTCAGACATCACTCTGTTGGCTAAGTTTGCGCCGGTAATATGTCCAGCCTCATCCATAGCCGTGATTTGACGATACAAATAGCCTGAGGCAGCGTTGCTGGTCTGCTCAAGGTAGCCGTAATCGTTATAGCCATATTTAAGAGTCAAACCATTAGGGTATTCCAATGCCTTAGGACGACCATAAAAGCCATCGTACTGATGTTTAACTGTACGACTCACGCCATCAACGGCAATCGTGGTTTGCGCCAGTTGCAGTGCCGCCGTATAGCTATAGTTGCGGGTAACGCCATTTTCAGTTTCAGAGGTCAACATGCCTTGTTTGAGTGTATCCCACACAAAGGTAGCGGTGCCCGGGGCGCTGCCGTCTGTAGTGGTTTTGCTAGTGATACGACCCAGCACATCAAGCACATAAGTTTGCACCACACCGTTGGCATCGGTTTGCTTATCAAGCTCACCTAAGGTGTTATACCCAAAGACTGTGGTACCTTGGTTAGGGTCTATTACCTGCGTTTTATGTCCAAAACCGTTGTAGGTGGCGTTGATGTCCTTGCCTGTGACTGCATAGTTGGCATCTCGGATAACTAAAGGCCGACCCGCGCCATCATAAGCAAAACGGTTGGTACCATCTTGCGCATCCACCGTTTCATACAACCAACCTTGACTGCCATAGGTGCGCGACATAGTGCGACCTTCAACATTAATATTGGTTGTCAAGCCATTATAGGTATAAATCGACTCCAGCCCGCCAGAACGACCATTAGGAATCGTGCGTCTGATAGGTCTATCGAGCGCATCAAAGTCACTAAACTCGGTATAGTCGGCAGCGGTGCCATTACCGTAGAGCGTTGAATCTCGGGTCATGCGCCCTAACGCATCATAATGCTTGTCTTGGTATTGATAACCGCCATCAAAACCTTGCGTGGCGGTGCGCAGTAAGCGACCTTGTCCGTCAAAATACTGCTCAGTTTCAGGCATCCCCGCCCCACTCGTGCGGGTCATCACAACGGGAACGTGATCATTATCCTGTGGAGCGTTATTACCTTCATTCGCTAGTAAATAACGCAGATAACGTGTCGGACTGCCCGTCTGCTGCACTTGTACTGGACGACCGATACCGTCGTACTCGGTTTGGGTCACGATATTATTGGGCGCGACCACTTTAATGGGAAGTCCTAGCCCCATATCGTATTCGGTAGTGGTGATATGACCTTTAGCATTGGTGACTTTGTAAGGCAGATAGCCATCGTCAACTTGAGTTTTACCGTCTTTGGTGTAGGTAAAGTTGTTTTGTCTCGCCGTGATGGCAGTACACGCACTACTTTGCCCAGTGCTTTTAGTCCAGAGCGGTAAACCATAGCTGTTTAAGCCGGTTTGCTCGACGCGATTACAACTGGTGTTACTGGCAGTATAAGTCACTTGCGTGGGCAATTTATGCACATTGTCCCACGTATTCACCGTTTGGAGTTGCCATTGTGCTTTATCACTTGTGCCTACAGGATCATCTCCCCAAGCGCGCTGAACGGTATCGTGGCTGGTGCGTATCTCATTAAATTTGTTAAGCCACCAGTTGTTAGTATCAACGGCAAAACTGGTTTCAGTGGTATTGGTATAGGCGTTAGCTTGACCTTTAATGTAATCCGTAAGCTTTTGTGTGTGCTTCTTGATATTGCCCCACTCATCCACGTCGGCCGAGCCAGTTCCTACTGTCTGCTTTATCTCTGACATCAAGCCCCCATCCAGATCCCAGGACCTCTGCAGCGAGCTGGTCTGAATGTTATGGTACACCCCCTTACTGCGCACCAGGCTTGCCTTATGCTGTGGATTATCTACCCAAGTATTGTTGACTTGATTCACTGTGGTGGAACCCACTGTCACTGTCTGTGAGGTTAATAGCCCTACACGCGGAAACTTCTGCTCAAAAATGCTATGCACCGTCTTATCCCGCTGCATATCCTTTTCCCAGATTTGATTAAACCCGGTAAAGCCTCGCCCTTGCAGGTTATACATCGCGCCTTTATAAGCATACTGGGTTTCGTTGTCTCCATTCTGACCGTCGCTTTGCTTAAACGACTGCACCACATACATGCTGGAGGCGAAATGCACATAGCCGGAGCCGACTTCATTATGGTCTGTGGTATAGAGTTTATTTTGCCCGGCACTGCCTTCACCGGTTGACAGTGGGCGATAACGCCACTCACTTTTATTACCCAATCCATCCGTAACAGATTGTAGATAATCTACTGGTTGGTAATCGCTACCAGAAGCGCCTGAACCTGAGCCATAGTTACGATAGAAATACGCACCATAATCTTTGCCACTGAACGGTGTACCATTTGCAGCACCTGATGGATACCAATTATAAGTATTTTCTTTAGGGTTGCTATAACGGCTGCCATACATAAATAATAAGTCTTGCGTACCATTACCATGCACATCTACAACCGTAGCTTTGCGCGCGGAGGAAATAAAATCAGTATTCTCTTCGCTAATAACAATATCATCATTGTCTGTAAGTTTTAAATTTATCTTTTTTAAATAATATAAACTCTCATCTTTTATATCCCAAGGTATAGGAGATCGAACGTTGTAATCATAAGGATCAGACTTATAGGTTCCATAAATATCCCTACCACATAGAGTTTTAGGTGTCATAGTCTGATTAGGGTTACTTCCACCACCGTGCTTAAACTCCCATATTTTTGCACATGAAGCAACGGCTACTTTATCTGGCACTAAAAGATCTACAGAACCATCTGAATCTATATCATAAACTAACATAGCATCATTAAAATACAATTTATTCCCTTCAAGTAACTCATGACCATCAGGAGAATATTGCAACCACTCAACACTAGGCAGCTTAAAGCTTTTTTTTGGTTCAGAAAAAGAGCCACCTTTATTAACCCTAACAAATCCATTTGACAAATCTAATAAGTCAGGAAGCGAATCACCAGTAACATCAGCGAAAAATGAATAGCTGTGTTCATTATTTAATGAAGATACATTTAAGTTTGAAAACAAAACTGTCGACATTGACTGATTCAACTTTACAGAATCAACATATACTTCATCAATTTCTATAAATGAAGAATTCCCCTGTACAGTGCCGACCTCCAATTGATTCCAATGATTCATGACAGCGATATCAGGCAAGCCATTTCCATCTATATCACCTGGAAATTCTAATGTCGTAGTACCAATTTTACGGTTTCGCCCTCTGTTATCTTCAACTAAACACAGACCACAACCTAGATACACACCTGTGTCATCATAAGGTTGTTCAGGATTTTTATTGTGCAGATACAGATAGAAATTTCGTCTATTTAACTTATAATCAAATACCTTTGAGACAACTAAATCAATATAACCGTCACCGTTAAAATCGCCGGAATATCGAACAAAATCCACTTTATTTCCATAACTACCCTGAGTTGGATCACTTTGCTTTAATTTTATTTTTGTTCTGACAACCTTTCCATCCGCATAATTAACAACCAGTGTTTCATCATCAGCTACTGACAACCTATCAGTGCGTCCATCATTATCTATATCAGGGCTAACGCAATGAAACATTTGCAGACTAGTATCCAAAATACAAGAGTCAAGTCTATTGCTATTACCCTTAGTATATTCCCCTTCCGCATTTGTGTTGTACTCTGGAAAATCCAACGTACCATCACCATCAAAGTCACCACTAGGAATAATACTTTCAATAATTACTTTATCTTTATAAGTTCGTTGGAAATTACCATCTCTAGTAAAACCTGTTGGCTCAAGTTTAAATTTAGCTTTACCATCAAACCACCCAAAATGACTTCCACTTGAACAATTATCTTTGCGATCACAACTTTCAATAAACTCCAAGAAACTCCGATTACTATTATCGCTAACAATATAACGGACACCATAACTTACAACCAAATTCGAACTGTTATATGTTTTAATAAAAGCCAATCTATGTGAACTTGATATCTTTCCTCCGCCTAAATAAAGATGAGATTCATCTGGTCGCAGTTCGTATATAAATTCGACATTACGATCGCCTAGAATACCATTTCCACCCGTATAAAAAATCTGACTTAGAAGGTGCTCGCCTGCGACCGAGTCGTCATACTTATAATCTATTGTATTAGCACCATTTGAGTGCGACTCTTGGGTTACTTTCCAGCTTAATACAGTACTTAACCCACCCGGCACAAAGCGACTATTAGCATTTGCACCATAGGTTGCCGAATTTCCATCAGGTTTATAGACAGTAAAACTACTATTACTGTCATTGATATTGCCGTGCTGAACCACTTTAACGAAGGAGTCCATCTCAGTACGATATTCGGTATTACCTGTGCCATAGGTGCCTGTAATGGCAATCAAACGCTGACCATCGAGGCACAATCGATCAGTTGAGGCACTAAAGGTGACTGCACGAGTAAAACCATCTTGGGCAAAAGTTGCACCGCAGCGACTAATGCTTGACCCTGCATTGAGTGACCAACCCACACCTAAAATGCCATTACCCCCTTGGGAGTTATAGCTAAGCGATACAGATGGCTGAACGCCATTACGTCCTGGCGGTAAATCGATGGGAATTTGATAACTAGCTTGACCACCCGATACGCCAGCTTGCCCTTTAACCGATGCAGCATTGAGATCTACAGCATCAGAAGGTGCAGTGTCACTGCCGCCGGCATCTGCAACAGACACCCGAGATAAATTTTTCCAATCACTGCCAAGCAAGGGCAAAGTCACCTGCGTATTGCTCGATAACTTCCAAGCACTGCACGCTGTAGTGCAAGCACGCACTTGATACTGATAGGTGCCAGAAGTGAGCCCCGACAACGCATAATTTGTGGCCGTTCCTGAATACTTAGCGACCCAAGCGCCACCATTCACTCGTTGCTGTAACTCATAACGCGCAGCACCACTGACGCTCGACCAAGAAACACTAAAAGCCCCAGTTGCATTGGTTGCTGGTGCGGAGATCGAAGTTGGTATCGTTAGAGTTGTCGGCGCAGAAGGGCTGCCAACAAGAATAGAGGGGCTATAAGCGCTACACAATGAACCTTTACAAGCATTGATTCGGTAGTAATATCTAGAGAGAGTCTTGTTGGGCAACTGTAATATTCGTTTCCAAGACCAGCCACCAGAACAAACCGTGCCACCAACAGCAAACGATTTATAGGCTACAACACCATTATCAGCTTGGCCCAATCCACTGTATACATTCGTCCAAGCGCTGCCATCAAGTGACTCCTGGATATTAACGGCAGTGACGGAACAATCAATCCCCCAACGTAACTCTACAATTGACGTAAATCGACTGCCGGAAAGAGTCGGTGCATCCACAGGTAAAGGAATGTTTGGTAATACAGGGTCTATCTCAACCTTCGGTTTCGTCAACGCCGCATAACTCGGTGTTAGCCATACCAGTCCAAGCAATAACATAAAAGCGGCAAAAGATGATTTACGGCGCAGCGTCCACAGTGGCAACATGACATTCCCTTTAGTTCAAGATCCTTTTTTTGTCAAATCACAATACAAAAATAAACACCCCTTAGCAACAAAGTGAAAACACTTTATTTGGTTTTATTTTACTTTCAAAACAGTGCAGCTATGATGTTTTAATCATAATCACACTTGATAAGTTTATACTTCAATAGCTTCTGAAATCCGCAGTGCATCTTCAATTTCGACACCTAAATAGCGCACGGTGTTATCCAGCTTGACATGTCCAAGCAAGATTTGAATCGCCCGAATATCCTTGGTTCGACGATAAATTAATGTCGCCTTGGTTCTACGCAACGAGTGCGTGCCATACAATTCACTATTCTGCCCTAATTGACTCGCCCAGTTTTTTACCCTCGATCGGTAATAGCTATAACTCATCGGCTGATGAATACTCCTTGGGCTAGGAAATAGATAATCCTCAGCGGTTAATCCCTTTTCGAGCAACCAAGACGTCAGGCTGTGCTGAGTTTTTGGGGTAATTTCAAACTGAACGTCACGATGGGTTTTACGCTGTGTTAATCGCACTCGCGGATTGATGATGCCAGATGAGGTAATGTCTTGGACCTTCAAGTGTAATAAGTCACAGGCTCGCAATTTTGAATCAATCGCCAGATTAAGTAACGCTAACTCAGCAATATTATGTTCTAACTCCAAACGAGTACGAATGCGCCAAATCTCTTCCAATTTAAAAGGTCGTTTTTGTCCCATGGGATGACCTTTATTCCAAGCGTCCATATAAACCTCCTCAGGTTGTGATGAATAAACACTTAAATTTTAGGAAATGGTGCGCTTAATTGGACACATATGGATTATAAAATCTCATGTATAAATGAAATTAAAGCGGTGTCTAAACATGGAGTGCTAAATTGCTTTGGGGCATAAATTGCGTTTTGGACTTGCCAGTAGCTACATCCGTGTCAATTGGTATAAATGATGCTAAAGGAATTGGCTTTGTTGCGGTAGCAGTTTTTTATTCAGTTTGGTGGGTAACCCAAAGTTCATCCAAATTGGAACCGACCATATGGCGTCACTCTTGATTTTTATCCCAGATGGACCGGCGTGACAAGCTATGGTCAATGGCAATAGCTGCAGTAAGAGTATCCAGTTCATTGATATCATCATTGCACGGGGTTTGTATCTGTTTTGGGTTGTGCAGCGCGGTAAGCGTCCATGATTGGAGCCCAGGCCATGCCACTGGGTGTAGGGTACTGTTGATAGGCATCACGATATGCTTTATCAAAATCGTCGAACCACACTTTGTAGACTTTGGTGATGGGATTTTCCTTGTCTTGCGAGGTTTGCATTTCCTTAGCAATCCCCCTAGCCAGCAGGATATCAGGCTTCACTTTGGCATTGGTTAAAAACGCCTCGACATAACCTCCGGTCGCCATACCCAGCCCAATATTCCTACGACGCTCTTCACGCCACACATCCCTCACTTTGAAGCGATAAGGTTGCGCAATTATGCTTTCTAACTCTGCTGGCAACGTCAAACTTATGCGATAGCGCTTCTTGTCGTGAAATGAAATCCACTCTAGCTCCACCAGGTCCGGAATCGGCCGTGTGGTGTGACTTCCTTTAGAAATACTCCAGCGATAGTCTTTTTCTTTTAACCCTTCAGCCCCGAAAAATCCGGCAGAACCATTGGTTGAGGCATCCACCAACTTACCCTGACGATAAAAGAGTACCTCGGTTACCCAAAGTTCATCTGAGTTGGAACCCACCATATGGCGCCACTCTAGATTTTTTGGCTCAGTTGGAACAGTCTGACAAGCTGTGGTCAATGGCAACAGCAGCAATAATAGTATCCAGCGCATTAATAACCTCCCTTTTGGTTACCCGTCATCTTGCTAACCTCTTTTTCACCCATTCTATTGTGGATACTGACTAGCCCGGTATCCGCGCTGTAGCGCAAGTGTACTGAGATCACTAAATTAATACGCTTCGCCCCGTTTCATTTCATCTGCATCCTAGGGCCCTATATGCGGTGCGATTCTGCTATTTCTCTGCCCCATTTACGCACCTGTTCATAATCCGGCGCGGTGTCCGGATTTTCCCAATATACGAAAACCAAAACTCGATCTGGTAGATTTAAGTTGCCTGATTCGTACCACTCAATTTGAAGATTGTTAAATCCCCCATCGATCATGCCTCGTCGCATAGACTCAAAGTCATCTTCATTTAATGACTGAATAGAAGAGTCTCCTTCTCTCCATGTAACGATAATGTGGTACGTATTTCGATTCATATTTTCAGACACCTAACATTTAATTAGTGCAATGCTTCAGCCAGAGCGTTTCGACTTGTTAAGCGTTAGTGGTACGAGCCAGCCACTCGCTCATTGAATTTGATACCTTTTTAACATCACTACCATCATGATGGAATATCCATACTGAGAAGTTGTCTTCTGGGTCTAAGTACAATAGATCCCCGTTTTCTTCTGCAACAACAAACCCATTGGCTACTCTGTTTATAGGAAGCTTACCCTCTGATGAGTGAACAAACTCACTGTTCGAGAACTCTTGGTAGCATTTTAGATATAGTTCCAATTGTCGATGTGCTGGAGCATTGCCTACTCCTGACATTTTAATGTTTTCACAAAGTAACTCTTCGTCAAAAAATGCCCAGCACCTTCCCTTGAATTCAGGGTATTCATCTGGGTATTCGTTAAAACAGTAATCTTCGCCAGCGTCGATACCTGCGACAAACTCAAGATAATCGCTTGGCAGTTCTATGCCTCGTTCTATTTGTAATTCCAAGATTTTCACGATTCTTCCTTATTTGTTAGACGGCTGCGTATTGACCAGCTTCAAACTACAGACTGCAATGGTTAAGTAGCTTCTCAAAAGCTGCATATTCATAACCTACACGGCATGTTACAAGTTTATTGACTCTAGGCAAGTTCATGGAGGGAGGTTCTATCGATATTAGTTTTTGGAGCTTGAAGCAATTAGCTTCTTGTCCCAATTATAATGACACGCTGTGACTTTGCGTTTATTAATCTATGATTCAATGAACCAGACTTACTTCATCTGGTTCATGTGTTGAAATATCATTATTTGATATGGATGGCAGCTAATCTGCCACCTCTAATTTAGCTGTACTATATATTATTGAGCATTAAGCCATTCAGACGCTGGCAACGGCCTATCAACAATGCGGATCTCAGCAATATCACCTCGGAATAGGTCAGCGACTTCACCTTCCCAGCTAGAGGCTCCTACCATCCATTCACCTCCAGGGATACTCACTGTAATGGTATAGCGAGTCTGGCCACTCTATTAAAGCTAATATTAGATTATTGAGGGCAAATACAAATGGCTAAACCTCGATAGATATCCATTTCAAACACGCTTTGGGGCAATAGCTTTTTAGCTAATCGAACAGCGATAGGGTTAATTAAGATTGGCATTGTTGCAACTGTGACCGTTGGCGGCATGGATGCCGTCGTCGAGCCCTCAGGGACGAGTTTATGGCGAGTCACAGGGGAAACAATGACAATTTATGCTGCAAACTGACAACAAAGTTATCTTGCTTTGGGGCCATAGCTTTTTCGCAGAACGGGCAGCGAGAGGGTTGGTTAGGATTGGCATTATTACGGAAGTGACCGTAGGTGGCATGAATGCCACCGTTGAGCCCTCAGGGAAGCTTATTTTAAAAACAATAGGCGGCATGTCACTGGAGCAATATTGCCAATCGACACTGCACATGTTGTGAATCTTTTACGAAACTAACTTTGATGAATTAAATCTTCAACCTAATCCGGTTTAAACACGCCGATCACCGCGCCGGTGGCTTTTTCTGTCACCTTTTCATCGGTTTGCTGTTCACGGTAATCACACTCTGTGCATTCAACGGTTTCGATGCCGTTTTCCTTGTAGAGTAAAATGCTGTCTTTGGCGCTACATTTTGGGCACTTAGCACCGGCTACGAAACGCTTTTTGATTTTAGTGTTTGTCATAATAGATAAAGGACCAGATAGCAGGGCCAAGGGACTCGGCCGAAGAAATTGCCGCTATTTTGCCACACTGATGATTGAATGCCAGTGTTACCTGAAAGTATGAGGTCTTAGGTCGATGTGATGCGATTCGCTAAAGATCATCCTGAAAAGTCGAATAATTGTCCGAGTTATCGGGTCAGGCTGTGGTTTGAAACTGGGTTGTACGCTATTATCTGTGCCCTGACGAATTCACGTTCTAACCAAGTTGTAGTCAATGATCAGCATCAACCAAGCGCAATTAATCCGTGGCAGCAAAACCCTGCTAGATGAGACCTCTCTCACGATTTATCCCGGCCATAAGGTCGGTTTAGTCGGTGCTAACGGCACAGGCAAATCCTCACTGCTCGCATTAATTTTAGGTCACTTAAGCCTAGATAAAGGTGAATTTAGTCTGCCTTCTGGCTGGCAAATTGCCACTGTGGCCCAAGAAACCCCTGCGCTCGACGTCTCGGCACTGGAATATGTGATCGATGGCGATAGCGAATATCGTCAATTAGAAGCCTTATTACACAAGGCCCAAGAAGATAACGACGGCAATGCCATCGCACTCTTACACGGCAAAATCGACGCTATCGGTGGTTATGCGATTCATTCGCGCGCGGGTTCATTGTTAGCGGGTTTGGGCTTTAGTGAAGCCGAGCAAAGCAATCCAGTAAAAAGCTTTTCGGGTGGTTGGCGTATGCGCCTCAACTTAGCCCAAGCGCTGCTGTGCCGCTCTGACTTATTGCTCCTCGACGAACCAACCAACCACTTAGACTTAGATACCATGTACTGGCTCGAAGGTTGGATTAAGTCCTATCAAGGCACGCTGATTTTAATCAGCCATGATAGGGACTTTATCGATGAAATCGTTGATGAAATCGTCCACGTTGAAAATCAAAAACTCAATTTCTACAAAGGCAATTACAGTGCCTTTGAGCGCATTCGTGCCGAACGTATGTCGCAACAACAGGTTGCCTTCGAACGCCAACAAAAAGAACGTGCGCACATGCAGTCCTTCGTTGACCGTTTCCGTTACAAGGCAAGTAAAGCCAAACAAGCGCAGAGCCGCTTAAAGGCACTAGAGCGCATGACTGAGTTGTTGCCGTCTCAAGCCGATAGCCCCTTTTATATGGAGTTTCGTGCTCCAGAAGCCCTACCCAATCCGCTGATTAAGATGGAGCAAGTCGCTATCGGTTATAGCGATAAGCCAATCCTGAGCAAGGTGCATTTAAACTTAGTACCGGGTGCGCGCATTGGTTTACTCGGCCGTAACGGCGCGGGTAAATCGACATTAATTAAGCTGTTATCGGGTCAATTATCGCCAATGACAGGTTTGTATGAACCTAACCCTGGCGTCAATATCGGTTACTTTGCCCAGCATCAAATCGAATTTTTGCGCCTCGACGATACGCCGATGCAGCATTTAGTACGTCTGGCACCCAATGCCAGAGAGCAAGAGCTACGCAACTTCTTAGGCGGTTTTGGTTTTAACGGCGATATGGCGCTTTCACCTGTGCGCCCCTTTTCTGGCGGCGAGAAAGCCCGTTTAGTGTTAGCGCTATTAGTTTGGCAACGCCCTAACCTATTGCTGCTCGATGAACCCACCAACCATTTAGACTTAGAGATGCGCCACGCCCTGACAATGGCATTGCAAACCTTTGAAGGCGCTATGGTTGTCGTCTCGCATGATAGGCATTTACTGCGTTTAACCTGTAGTGATTATTATCTGGTCGATCAAGGTGAAGTACGTGCCTTCGACGGTGACTTAGACGATTATCACCAATGGTTGCTCGATGCGGCGAAAGCCAACTCGAATCAAAACAGCACCAGCGACGAGATCAAACCTGCCGCCGATAAAAAACAGCAAAAACGCCTCGAGGCCGAGATCCGCCAAAAGGTATCGCCGCTCAAGCGCAAACAAACTAAGTTAGAAACCGAGCAACAAAAGCTGAGCGAACGCCTCGCCGAGCTAGAGCACTTGCTGGCCGATAGCGAATTGTATGATCAAGATAACAAAGCCAAGCTAACCTCGGTATTAACCGAGCGAACGAGCTTGACGCAAACCTTAGAAGACAGTGAAATGCAATGGCTCGAGTTGCAAGAAGAGATAGATGCAATGGAGCAAGAGGTCATGGAGCAACAATAACTCCAGCGTTCTTTTACATAAAAGTCAGTAGCAGCGGCAATACAAGGAAATAGTATGGCGGTTTTAACCCAGTTCGACAGTCAACTCTGGCAATGGTGTGATATGAGCTATGCGCAAAACAAAGCGCTCTGTCTCGAATTGCAAAATAGCTGTCAGGTGAACGTCAATCTACTGCTACTGGCACAATATTTAGATATCACTATGGATGTGTCTGGGCCGCAGCAATACAGCACGGACCAATGGCAAGCACTGATGACTGCCGTAGGTGAATGGGATGAAAGGTTTCTCACGCCCTATCGCAAATTACGTAAACTCGCTAAATCCAGCCTGAATGAGCAAGAGTATCAGCAGATGCTCGCCGTTGAGCTGATGATGGAACGTAAAGCGCAGCGAACCATCTTAAATAAACTCAATGAACTCAGCCCAAACGGCCAAGCGACAAATCTAGTGAGCTACTTAAGCCTGTTTGGACTCAGTGACATTGACGCCAACGAAATCGGCCTCATTGCGCCCTGATCTAAGTTAATCAAGTTAAAACAAGCTCAACCATGTTAGCTCAAACTCAATCAAATTAACGCTATGATCATCTGAGCCGCTAACAGCTGCGGCCTTGCGGATAGCGTTCACAGTCATCCTCGATCACCAACCAGTTCAGCTGACTCTCAGTATAAATATGGTACTTAGGCTGAACTTGATTAGCATCGTCCAGACTCGCTATGCTCAAGGTCAAATAATCGGGATATTGAGTATGTCGGTAAGTTAACGATGTACCGCATTGGTCACAAAATCCACGGCGAATAAACTCAGACGATGCAAACTCAGTCACCTGACCTTTAAGCCAAATCACTTGGCTGAGTTTAAAATCCATCCAAGCCCCAAATGCAGAGCCCGTGCTTTTTTGGCACGAACGGCAGTGGCAATAATCCGCATCAAAGGGTTCACCTTCAATCTGATAACGAATCGCGCCGCATAAGCAACCACCTTCCCGTAATATGTTTTCAGACATTCACACCCCATCAAGCTTTATCAAGCTAAGCTGCATTTTGATAAGATAACATCAGGCTTTACCGTCAGTGAGCTTCTGTGCGAGTGCGGTGGCATTACGCGCCGTGATGCCATAAATCGACAGCTGCGGGTTAGCGCCAAGGCTGGTCGGGAAGATAGACCCATCCATTACAGATAAATTCTCTAAATAGTGCGACTGACCATAACTGTTGACCATAGAAAGCTTTTCATCTTCGCCGAAGGGACAACCGCCCATCACGTGCGCCGATGCGACGATAGTGCGCAGTGGCGCGAGTGACATCTGCGCAATGCTCTCTTTAGCGTCTTTCCACGAAGATAAGTAAGGCATACCATCGCTGATCGGCAACACTTTTAAGGCGCCCGCCGAGAATTGTAACTCCGCCATGCTGGCAAAAGCGCGTCTCGCGGCCCGCCAAAAGGCATCGGTCAGCGGATAATCTAAAGCAAAACCCTTATCCGTTAAGTGTACTTCACCGCCTTGACTGTCGGTATGATAGCCATCGCGAATCAAAGCGATAGTCACTTGTAACTGATTGAATTGTGACATTAATTCAGCATGGATCGTACCATAACCTAAAGTTTTAGAGGCAATTAAAATCGGGTGCACCGGCGGCACTTCGAGTTTATAACCCAGCTCACCATCGGCGCCATTGTTCCATACAAATTCATCGGAATAGATAGATTGCGGCGCACCGCTATGGCCATTGATCGAATCGGCAAATACGCCGCCAGATAACAAAGTAGGATGTAAAAAGGTGCGTTTACCCAAAAGTTGGTGGGGATCGGGCACTTGCGAACGCATCAAAATCGTCGGTGTATGGATAGCACCCGCACTCAAAATATAATGTTTAGCCTTAAATAACAGCTCAACGTCAGTGGGTCGTAAATTCACATCCAACGCCTGCGCCTTTAACGCAAACACTTGACCATTATGGTGCTCAATCTTAGTCACTTTAGCGCGACTGATCAGCTGCGCACCTTTCTCAAGTGCCGCGGGAATCGTGGTGACTAGCATAGATTGCTTCGCATTGACCGGACAACCCATGCCGCAATAGCCGGTATTCCAACAACCCGCCACATTGCGTTTAATCACTGTGTATTCCCAGCCAAGATTGATACAACCTTGCTTCAGGGCGGCATTATTGCGATTAGGCTCATAATTCCATTCATGAATGTTGAGCCGTTGTTCCATTTGCTCAAACCAAGGATCTAAACTCTCGCGATTAAGCCCAACAACCGATTTATGTTGCGCCCAAAAGGCTAACGCCTCGGTCGGAGTGCGAATAGAAGTGGTCCAGTTAACTGTGGTTGAGCCACCGACTGCGCGGCCTTGAAAAATGCCAATCGCCTTATCGGCGGTTTTCATCGCCGCAGCTTGTTGATACAAGTTGGGGTAAGCGACCCGCTCTTCCATATTAAAATCGCTGGAGGATTTTAGCGGTCCCGCCTCAATCATGATCACGCTCAGCCCTGCTTGGGTAAGGATTTCAGCCGCCACACCGCCGCCAGCACCTGTGCCGACAATAATCACATCGGCTTCAAACTGCTGGTTTTCTTGCAATTGGCTCGCATCAGTGTGCAACCAACCAGAGTTTAAACCATTCACTATAGGATCTATGATTGCCAACTTGAGTGCTCCACTGTCGCGGGTAAGATGCTTATTATTCGGCGTTTGATTAGGTTAAAAATGGACTCGCTATTTGAACAGTTCAGGCTTGGCATAATGCAGGCGGCTCCAGTGCTCAGGACAAGCGTAGTAACTTGCCATTACTAATTCCCGCAATCCAAGATAAGCCGTTTGTAACAAAGCAAAATAACTGTGGCGCCAGGTTTCTAACATATCAGTTAACTCGGCGGGAGAGCGCATCAATAGCGGCGTCATGCTCGAGGTGAGTACCAGTAAACCAAGACGATTTTCGAGCATATCGAGCAGTTCAAATAACTCGGTTTGCTGCTCCTCGGGTAGCACAGAAATGGACTGTTTGATGGCATCTAAAGTGCGATTTTGCGCCGCAAGCTTATGGGTTGCCACATCCGGCAAAGCACCGTCGAGCATCACAGGTAAAAGCACGCTAAACAACAAACGATAATCTTTGCCTTCGCTATCTTCGGGCAAACTAAACTCAGGAGAATAGAGATTGACCCCTAAGGCTAACGCCGCCGTACCGGCAAACGCGCCCATAAAAAAGGTTCGTCGCTTCATCTCTATCTCCTAAATATCAATCTAAATGTCGGCCTAAATATCAGCATAAAAAACAATTGTGCTACACTGCCCACGAGTTTATATCCAAGCGACCTCAAAATAAGAATTTCAGCATTTTGAAGTCGCTTGGATATAAATTAAACACACGTTTTAATTTTCAGCAATAGCCGATACCAAGATAAACACCCATGCCAAATTCCTTTATGCCGCCTTGGTGGGCCAAGAGTCCCCATGTACAAACGATTTTACCCGTATTCACTAAAGTGGCCAAACCAGCATTACAGCGGCAGCGCTTAGAGTTGCCCGATGGCGATTTTGTCGATTTAGATTGGCAGGATTTTCCGCAGTCTGGCAAACCGATCGTGGTGATCATCCACGGCTTAGAAGGAAGTGGTCAGTCCCATTATGCGCGGCGGATACTGCAAGCCTGTAAAGAACAGCAACTCGCAGCCGTCGTGCACCATCACAGAAGTTGCTCGGGTGAGGCCAATCGCCTTGCGCGCAGTTATCACAGTGGTGACACGGACGATTTACAGTTTAGTCTATCGACACTGAAAAGCGCGTATCCGCAATCGCCCTTATTAGCCGTAGGTTACAGCTTAGGCGGCAATGTACTGACTAAGTATCAGGGCGAATATCAGGATGACAGTTTATTAGCTCGCGCAGTGGTTGTCTCGGCGCCGCTGCAATTGTCCGCCTGCGCAAAACGTTTAGAAAATGGTTTTTCGAAAGTATATCAAAGCTATTTAATCAAACAGTTGCAGCAAAAAATCAGCCATAAGCTGAACGATCCCGACTTAGCCATCTCTATGCCGCTGAGCCAGTTGCAGGTCGACCGTTTAAATACCTTCTATGATTTTGACGATAAAGTCACAGCACCATTACACGGCTTTGACGGCGTCGACGATTACTATACGCGTGCCAGTGGCTTACCCTTTGTTAGCCGTATAACTAAACCGACGCTCATCATACATGCTAAGGACGATCCCTTTATGACCGATGAAGTGATCCCCCAGCCAAACCAATTATCGGGTTATGTAGAATACGAACTGCATCCCTATGGCGGTCATGTTGGCTTTATCGAAGGCGGTACACCTTGGAAACCGCGCTTCTACCTTGAGCGACGGATTTTACATTTTTTATTAGGCGATCAAAGTGTTGACTCACTTAGCGCAGACCCAATCAACGGCGACAATATCACCCAAGGAAACACCGATGCTCATTCCCTATGAAACCCTGTTACAACTCCCCAAGGAAACGCTCGCCAATGTGATCCGCGAATATCTCTTCGGTCAAGTGGAGGATGGCAGCTTTGCCAGTCTCGATGAGCAGGAGCTTGCTCAAGCTATAATCCAATGTCAACAAGCACTTAAGCAAGGCAAGCTGAAATTAGAGTACAGTGAAGACGATGAATCCTTCGCCATACGTTCAGCGGATCAAATAGCACAGCAGCAAGATTGACCAGTCCTACCTCTGTACCGTATAAATAGTACTCGCGTTTTTATCGCTTACCCATAAGCGGCTCTTTTGGTTCCTAGCTAGGTAGAAAAAATGTCAGCAAAACATCCCATTATTGCAGTTACAGGCTCATCAGGCGCGGGAACCACCACGACTACTACCGCCTTTAGCCATATTTTTCGCCAACTCGGGATCAACGCCGCCTTTGTCGAAGGCGACAGTTTTCATCATTTTACCCGCGCCGAAATGGAAGTCATGATCCGCAAATCCCAAGCTGAAAACCGCAATCTTAGCTATTTTGGCCCAGAGGCTAATAACTTTGCTCGTTTAGAACAATGCTTTCGCGATTACAGCACCACAGGCCAAGGTGAAACCCGCAGCTATTTACACACCTTCGATGAGGCAGTGCCTTTTAACCAGATGCCCGGCACTTTTACTCAATGGCGACCACTACCTGAAAATACCGATATGCTCTACTACGAAGGCTTACATGGCGGCGTAGTTACTGGTGATGCCAATGTCGCCCAGCATGTGGACTTGCTGATCGGCATGGTCCCCATAGTCAACTTAGAGTGGATCCAAAAAATTATCCGCGATACTTCGGAGCGTGGTCACAGCCGTGAAAAAGTCATGGGCTCGATTGTGCGCAGTATGGATGATTATATTAAGCACATGACGCCGCAGTTCTCCCGCACTCACATTAACTTTCAACGAGTACCGACGGTCGATACCTCTAACCCATTTAGTGCCAAAGATATTCCGAGCTTAGATGAGAGCTTTGTGGTGATCCGCTTCCGCGGTATCAATAATGTCGACTTCCCCTATTACCTCAATATGATCCAAGGTTCATTTATGTCACGGGTCAACACACTCGTCGTCCCCGGCGGCAAAATGTCGCTGGCGATGGAGCTGATCCTCACGCCTTTGATTAAAGATTTGATGGAAAAACGTCAACAACTTAATACCCCAGAGGCGAACTGAAACCTTGAGGATTTACGGGTAAGTTTGACTAAAGGCTAAGGAAATAAAGTCTTTTTTTGCAATGGATTAAGTTTTATTTAAGCCACTAGCGCTAATCTTGTCGGCATCGGGATTTCAGGCGAAAGAACGATAGTTGGCATACTCTTGGGAGTTAATTCCCCCATCTTGATCTGTTGATTTCCTTGAGTATGTCAGCAACCTTTTTAACGAAACTATAAGTTAATTCCACATCCATACTTGATTTGTCGATTTCCTTGAGTATGTCAGCAACCTTATATGAAGAATGAATTCCACATCTATGCTTGATCTCTTGATTCCCTTGAGTATGTCAGCAACCTTTTAACGTAACTTTAAGTCTTCAGAGTTAATTCCACATCCATACTTGATCTGTTGATTTCCTTGAGTATGTCAGCAACCTTTTATGAAGAATGAATTCCACATCTATGCTTGATCTGTTGATTCCCTCGAATATGTCAGCAACCTTATCTTAAACTCTAAATCTTCAAAGTTAATTCCACATCCATACTTGATCTGTCGATTTCCTTGAGTATGTCAGCAACCTTTTTAACGAAACTATATAAGTTAATTCCGCATTCATGCTTGATTTCCTTGAGTATGCCAGCAACCTCTCAGAAAATAGGTTCTAGGCTCTAGATTCTAGGAAAACAGAACGTTCGTAAACTCACTCACAGAACGCTGCGCTCACCGTAAGAGCAAAGCCTGTTGCATAAATCGTGAGTCAAAAAGTGACGTTCTGTAGCAGTTTGCTGCGTGCCGTTATCCGTAGCCGCAACGCGGCGTTCTAGCAGCAGCGTTTTTTACTGCGCCCTAACAGGCCAAAGACCGCCCTAGATTTTTATACATCACCATGCACTCTAAGGCTATTCCTCTGGGCGAACAGTAGATAGATTCCTCCTCTAAGCCTTCACCACCAAAACCACAGTGGCGATAGAAATCCACCGCATTTAAAGTTGATTCTAATCTGAGTTGGGCAATCCCCTGATTAAAAGCCATAGTTTCAATAAATTGCAGCAGCACTTTACCGACACCTAACCCCATAGCATCGGGGGAAACAAACAAGGCTTCTAACTGGGCATAGGGTTCATCCAACATGGCAGTGCCGACCACAGTCTTAAGCTGCGACTCGTCAGAGGACAACTCTGCCACATAAAAATGTGCATCGACGATACGGCTAAATTGCTCGGTCAGTTCGCCCTCGGTCCAAATCACCAGATCGCCCGCATCATAAAATCCAGCGCAGCCCTTATTGATAGCCGCATTGCGGATATCCCAGCAGGCCTGAGCATCCGCTTTCGTTGCTTTTCGTATAGTTATCATCATGTTTTCCAATTAAAAATGCTCAGCCATAACATGCCATGAAGCCGCTAAAACGCCAAGTAAACGAGTGTTCTAATCTTTCAACCAATAAAAAACCGCCCGTAGGCGGTTTTAATCAAAGCTACAGAATCTTAATGGATCTTAGCTAACATATCTGACTTAGTCTTAGCGCTAGGCTTAGCCTTTAACCAATTCACTAGCTAGGCTTAGCCTTTAATCAATTCACTAATAGTCAATACGCCGTGGGTCGTTGCACCCGCGCCCCACATGGCAGAAGCTGAATCTTCAAAAGCGCCCGCTAAATCAACGTGTAACCATTTAGCTTCGGGTGACACGAAACGCCATAAGAAACCAGCGGCATTAGAAGCACCACCTGCACCACCGCCTTTCATTGCGCGGCTGTTTGCGGTGTCAGCATAGGCAGATGGACACATTTCTTTGTGCCAAGGATCCAGCGGCAGCGGCCATACGCGCTCGGCAACGCTAGTGGCTTTTTGCTGGGCCAGTTGCAACACATCCGCCTGTGGCGAGAAAATCGCGTTGTAGTTAGAACCCACCGCCATCACAGCGGCGCCTGTAAGGGTCGCTGCATCGATAATAAAAGGTGCGCCTGTAGCAGAAGCGGCTTGTAGGCCATCGGCCAACACTAGACGCCCTTCCGCATCTGTGTTCACCACTTCAACTGTTACACCATTTTTGTAGGTCAGAATATCACCTAACTTATAGGCGCGACCGCTGATCAAGTTTTCAGCACAACATAAGAAGAGTTTAACGCGTTTGTTGAGGCCAGACTTGATCGCTAAACCAAGTGCTGCAGTCACAGTCGCCGCGCCGCCCATATCGCATTTCATGCCTAACATGCCTTCAGAAGCTTTGATACTGTAGCCGCCAGAATCAAAGGTAATCCCTTTACCCACAAGCGCCACAGACACAGGTGCATCGGCGGCTAATGGGTTGAAGTCTAACTCTAACATTGCCGGTGGACGCTCACTGCCGCGACCGACGGCATGGATACCAATCCACTGTTCTTCAAGCAGCGCTTCACCTTCGATAATCCGATAACTCACCTTGTCGCCACCAACGTCAGCCAACCATTTTGCGGCTTGCTGGGCGAGTTTCACTGGCGACAGGTTCTCAGGCGTATCGTTGATCAGTTGACGGGCAAAAGTCGCCACATCGAGTCGACGTTGCAATTCTGCTTGCACAGACTCATCACCACACCAATGGATTTGATAGCCTGGTTTTGCCGTCGCGAAACCTTGGGCAAATACCCATTGGCTATTGAGATCCCAAAACTGCCCAGCTAATTCCACACTGCTAATGCCTTGACTGCGCAGTTTACGGGCCGCCATTTGAATTTGACGTAGCTCATCGCCACCCGCTAAATGAATTTGCGCACCGTCGGCAGTATAAGTCACATCAGCCTTGCCCCAGTGCGCGGCGGGTGCTTCTTTGGTTAATTGCACTTTCATCAATTCAGTTACTTTTAGTTCACTCATTAGGGATCCTTATTTTTCGATTCGTTTTAGAACAATCAATCAGAACAATCAATCAGCAATCAGAACAAACTTTATGGCGGCAGTTTACTGCTAGCAGGCGATGACGCAAAGCGATTGGCTGAAGTTACTCAAGTAAAATCTGTAAACATTTGCGAAATTTGCTAGGCTTTGCGACCTAGAACAGCCGAGATAGGTCTACCTATGGAATTTACACCGCCGCTACAACAGGGCATTTTATTGCGCCGCTATAAGCGTTTTCTGGCAGATGTGCAGCTAAGCGATGGCAGTGAGATCACCCTACATTGCCCCAATACCGGCTCTATGCGTAATTGCCTGTATCCCGGTGAAACCGTGTGGTTTTCTACCTCTGATAACCCTAAACGTAAATATGCCTATACGTGGGAACTAATGACCACGCCAGATGCAGGCTTAATCGGTATCCACTCGGGTCAGGCGAATACCTTAGCCGAAGAAGCCATCAATAAAGGTATCATCAAGGAACTCACGGGTTATGATAGCCTAAGCCGTGAAGTCAAATACGGTGATGAAAATAGTCGCATCGATATCCTGCTACAGGGTGCTCAAAAACCCGCCTGTTATATAGAAGTCAAAAGTTGTACTTTGCTCGAAGATGGCCAAGGTTATTTTCCCGATGCTGTGAGCCTACGCGGTCAAAAACATTTACGTGAATTGATGCACATGGTGAGCCAAGGCCATAGAGCCGTATTGCTATTTGTGGTGCAGCACAGTGAAATATTCAGTGTTGCCCCCGCAGCACATATCGACCCTGAATATGCTAAGTTACTGAAAATGGCTGTGTTAGCCGGCGTTGAAGTGCTAGCCTATCGCTGTAAAATCTCCCCTACAGAGATTCACCTAGCCCAAGCCTGCGATGTACGAGTATGATGTTAAGGCTGAGTTAAATTTGATTTCATTTGAATTAGCGAACATAGTCAAAAAATTCAATCAAAGCAGAATGAAAAGTTTGCCTCGATGTGAAGATTCTGCTATAGATAGCGGCCGTTCTTAAGGACGCCCTACAAACGCAAATGATTACAGGAGATGCGTTATGCCTGAAGGCACCAAAAAACTTGGCGTACTCGCTATCGCAGGTGTAAATCCTTACCAGGAAAAGCCGGGTGAGGAGTATATGAACGCTAAGCAACTGGGTCACTTCAAGACAATTCTTGAAGCTTGGCGCAATCAGTTGCGTGAAGAGGTCGACCGTACTCTTAGCCACATGCAGGACGAAGCCGCAAACTTTCCCGATCCTGTTGACCGTGCAGCACAAGAAGAAGAGTTCAGCCTCGAACTTCGTGCTCGCGATAGAGAACGTAAGCTGATCAAAAAAATCGAAAAAACACTGCAAAAAATTGAAGAAGACGATTTCGGCTTCTGTGATTCTTGCGGTATCGAAATCGGCATCCGCCGTCTCGAAGCGCGTCCAACAGCAGATCAATGCATCGACTGTAAAACGCTTGCAGAGATCAAAGAGAAACAAATGGCTGGTTAATCAAGCATACTGGGCGGGGATTTCCCCGCCTATTTGTTTCTAGCAACTCGTAAACTCGACGAGCTAAAGCCGAGCTCACTCCAATTTACCCCGATTCGCTTTTCTCTTGGCATCCCTCTAAAATACATCCACTTTTACCGTCGCGACTTTAAAACGCCATCTAGTTGTTATGTCAAAGCCATTACATTCCGATTTATCCAGCCAGCCCTATGTCGGCCGCTTTGCGCCTTCGCCTTCGGGTGCCTTGCACTTTGGTTCGCTTATCGCCGCCCTTGGCAGTTATCTGCGCGCCCGCTCACAACAGGGTAAATGGCTAATTCGCATCGAAGATATAGACCCACCGCGGGAAGTCAAAGGCGCCGCCGATGATATCTTACGCACCTTAGAAGCCTATGGATTTGAGTGGGATGATGTGCCTCTGTATCAAAGCCAGCGCACAGCGGCTTATCAAGCGCAAATTGACTCGCTGCTCGCCCAAGATAAAGCCTATTTTTGCCAATGTAGTCGCAAGCAAATTCAAGCCATGGGCGGCGTCTACGATGGCCGCTGCCACCGATTGCCACAAACCCAGTCTGCAAATCTTGTTAGGTCGGGTGCGGTGCGAATCGTCAACACGGCGCAAGTGCAAGAATTTGATGACAATCTAATGGGCCATATTTGCGTTGATAGCCATTTTGCCGCAGAGGATTTCATCATCAAACGCAGTGATGATCTGTACGCCTATCAACTGGCCGTGGTACTCGACGATGCTTATCAAGGGATCACCGAAGTGGTTCGAGGCTGCGACTTAATCGAGGCCAGTTGTCGCCAACTGAGTTTGTATCAAAGCTTTGGTTTAGCCACACCGCAATGGCTGCACTTGCCACTCGCCTGCATAAGTAAAGGCTTTAAGCTCTCAAAACAGAATCATGCACAGGCAATTGATACACTTAATCCACAGGCGAGCCTCAATGCGGCACTGACATTTTTAGGCCAACCCCCCGTCGAAACCCGCGGCTCTGTGGCGCAAATGCTCGCTCAAGCCGTGGATCAGTTTCAATTATCCACTATACCGCAACAATCTGAGATACTGATCGAGCCCTGATATACTCATTAGGCCGCATTTGGTATATGATAGCCGCCAGATTTTTAATCAAATAACAGATCATATTTCGAGGTGTCCCATTTTTCGCCGTATCAGCCAATTCTGCAAACAGCTATTTGAAGACGCGCCTAAAACGACCGCTCCGACTCCAGCTCAGATTGAACCAACAACACCTGAACAAAGTTCCGGTGCTTTGAGTTTAGAGTTAGTACCAAGAGATGCCCATACCATCTCGCGCAAACAAATCAGCGAGAATGCCCTTAAGGTATTATACAGACTGAATAAATCTGGCTTTAAAGCCTATTTAGTCGGCGGCGGTGTACGCGATTTACTCTTAGGGATTGAACCGAAAGATTTCGACATAGTGACCAATGCAACACCGGAAGAAATCAAAAAACTATTCCGTAATTGCCGTGTTGTCGGTCGCCGTTTCCGCTTAGCGCACATTGTTTTCGGTCGCGATGTGATTGAAGTCGCCACCTTCCGCGGTCACCACGGCGAGAGTAATGAGAAAGTCTCTAAAGCCAATGCCGAAGGGCGTTTGCTGCGCGATAACGTCTATGGCGAAATCGATGAAGATGCCGAGCGCCGCGACTTTACCGTCAATGCCCTCTATTACGATATCAGCGATTACTCGATCCGCAGCTACGGCGGCGGTATGGCCGATCTCAAAGCGGGCACCCTAAGATTAATCGGCGATCCTGAAACCCGTTACCGCGAAGATCCCGTGCGTATGTTAAGGGCGGTGCGTTTCGCCACTAAGCTCAACATGGGTATCGAAACCGTCACAGCCGCACCGATTAAACAATTAGCGCCGCTGCTCAAAGATATTCCGGCAGCACGCATGTACGAAGAAGTGTTAAAACTCTTCTTTGCAGGCAAAGCCTTAGCCAACTTCGAATTAATGCAAGAATACAAGCTATTTGCACCGCTGTTTCCGCAAGTGGCCGCTCTGCTAAAAGATGATCCTAAAGGTACGACCATGAAAATGGTGCAAGCCATCATGAAGAGCACAGATCAAAGAGTTAACGAAGATAAGCCGGTCACACCTTCATTCTTCTATGCTGCGCTTCTCTGGTATCCACTGCGTCAACGCGCCGAAGATATTGCCGTTGAAAGTGGCCTGACGTTATATGATGCCTTCTTTGCCGCTATGGGCGATGTGATGGAGCAGCAATGCCAAACCATTAGTATTCCACGCCGTTTTAGTACGCCAGCAAAAGACATTTGGCAGTTACAGTTACGCTTTGATCGTAGCCAAGGCACCCGCGCCTTTAAACTAATGGAACACCCTAAGTTTAGAGCTGCATACGATTTACTCTTACTCAGGGGCGAAGTCGAAGCGGGTAATGTCGCTAAAAGTGCCGCTTGGTGGCAACAATTTGTCGAAGCCGATGAAACAGAACGTTTAGCTATAGCGCGTAGCGGCAGTAAATCGCCAAACCGCAACCGTAATGCCACCCAACGTCGTCGCCGTCCTCGTGCACCGAATGCCGATGGTTCAGCGCCGACGAGCGCACCTAAAGCGAGTGGCACACCTAAAGTTAAAACGGCTGAATAATGCCCCGCGTCTACGTCGCATTAGGCGCAAATCTTGAAGATCCCAAGGCGCAATTGGACAATGCCGTGACGGCATTGTCCACCTTAGCCTTAGGCAATAGTCTCGTCGTTTCTCCCTATTACCATTCGACGCCCATGGGCGATGTCGTGCAACCCGATTATATTAACGCGGTGGCGAGTTTCGATACTGCTCTCATGCCATTAGCCTTACTCGATGCACTGCAGCATATTGAAAACACCCAAGGACGAGTCCGTCTAGAGCGTTGGGGGCCGAGAACCTTAGATCTCGATTTACTCTTGTATGGTAATGATAACATTGACATTCCTAGACTCAAAGTGCCCCACTACGGCATGAAAACGCGCGGCTTTGTGCTCGTGCCTTTAGCCGCAATTGCACCGGATCTGATTCTGCCGTGCAACACTGCCATCGACAGTCTTATCGATACAAAAATGTTGGCCGAGTTACTACAACTGGGCATTGATCATTGAAGTCCGTCCTCAGTTAGCTTATAACACCACTTCTATTTGGTTTGAAGATCATCCATATGTCTAAAATTACTAGCTCAACCCTGTTGAAATACAAACAGGAAGGTAGAAAATTCACGGCACTGACAGCCTATGATGCCAGTTTTGCCAGCGCGTTCGATAGCGAAGGTGTCGATGTGCTGCTGGTCGGCGATTCTTTGGGAATGGTTCTCCAAGGCCATGACGATACCCTGCCCGTCACTACAGCAGAAATCGCTTACCATACTCGCTGTGTTCGTCGCGGTATTGAACGTGCCCTGCTGATCGCCGATATGCCCTTTATGAGTTACGCCACGCCAGAACAAGCTATGGTCAACGCCACTGAGTTAATGCAAGCTGGCGCGAACATGGTCAAAGTCGAAGGCGGACACTGGTTACTCGAAACCGTCACTAAGCTCACCGAACGCGGTATTCCTGTATGTGCCCACTTAGGCTTAACGCCTCAGTCGGTTCATGTGTTTGGTGGTTTTAAAGTGCAAGGCCGCGATGCCGAAAATGCCCAGCGCATCCTCGACGAAGCTAAGGCTTTAGAAGCCGCGGGAGCTCAACTACTCGTAGTGGAATGTATCCCTGCACCACTCGCTGCGGCGATCACTCAAGCCTTAACGATTCCAGTCATTGGAATTGGCGCAGGTGCATCGACTGATGGACAAATCTTGGTGATGCATGATGTGTTAGGTATTTCAAGTGGTTACATTCCACGTTTCTCGAAAAACTACCTAAAACAAACCGGTGAAATTCGTTCTGCGGTACGTGCTTATATCGACGAAGTTGCCCAAGGAACTTTTCCTGGCGAAGAACACACTTTTAACAAATAACAGATTTATGCAAGGTAAGGCTCAATGATCACTAGCGCCCATATTGATGATATTCGCACTCAAGTGCGTGCATGGCGTGCCAAGGGCGAAACTGTCGCCTTTGTGCCGACCATGGGCAATCTCCATCGGGGACACATCACCTTAGTGAAAGAAGCGGCTAAACGTTGTGATCATGTGGTGGTATCGATTTTCGTCAATCCAATGCAGTTTGGCCAGAACGAAGATCTCGATGCCTACCCACGCACACTCGCCGCCGACAGTGAAGCCCTCACCGCCGCTGGCGCTGAGTTGCTGTTTACCCCAACGCCAGCCGTGATGTATCCCAAGGGCTTAGCGCAACAAACCTATGTTGAAGTGCCAGGTATTTCAGATCTGCTCTGCGGCGCTAGCCGTCCGGGGCATTTTCGAGGCGTTGCGACTATCGTCTGTAAACTATTCAACATAGTACAGCCCGATGTGGCACTCTTTGGCAATAAAGACTATCAACAGCTATTAGTCATTGAAACTATGGTTGAAGACTTGTCATTACCAATTGAGATTATCGGTGTTGATACCATACGTGAGGACTCAGGTTTAGCCATGAGTTCGCGCAATGGTTATCTCACCGCCGCAGAAAAAGCCGCTGCACCAGCGTTAAAACAGGCAATAGATGCTATGGCTGCAGGGATCAAACAAGGTCAGAGTGTTTATGCTGTCACCGAGCAAGCGAAAATCAGTTTAGTGGCGGCGGGCTTTACGCCGGATTATCTGGAAATTCGTCATGCCCACACGCTTGAGAAAGCGCAGAGCCAAGACCAAACCTTAGTCATTTTGGCCGCCGCCTATATAGGTAAAGCGCGACTTATCGACAACTTAAGGTTCGATCGCTAATCTCTTAAGCGTTATCAATAAATAAAAAGGAGCAGTCGCTCCTTTTTATTTACCTAATGACCGACCAGAAGCTATTTTCTTCTTTAGAATCAATCCAAGCGCCAAAAATTTGAAGCGTCAAAAAACTGGTTTTATCTCTAAATTTACGCCATAGTATGATGCATATGTTAATTTAAGGTAAATGATTAGCGGCAGACATTGACGAGTGAATTTGACCTTATAATGATGTATGGCTAATCCTTTAATTTATTGGGCTTAACAGCCCGTCGACCTAACAATAAACGGTTAAAAAGGCATAATAATATAAACGTCATAATCACTATTTATCATGCTTAATCAAACAATTAAATCATAATAGCTATGCAAGTGTACAAAGGATTTGTGGCCTCATGGCAAGACTGATACTCACCCTAATTTGTGTTATTTTGCCCACTGCAATACAGGCAAATACCATTTATAAATGCCGTAAAGATGACAAAATTGTCTTTAGCCAAACCGCTTGCCCGCAGGAATTTAGCCAACATAAAATCGAATACCAGTTAGGGATAACGACTGAAGTAGACTCTGATAAAAGGGATATTCCTGTCGATCCCTTACACACTCTACTGAATAGCCGAACCATTTCTAAAGAAAAATTATTGCAGTTACTCGACGGCGAGATATATCGTCTTAAGCAGGAAAATAGCTATTTTGAAATCCTGCGCGCCAGTGAATTGCAGAAATTAGAACGTAAGCGTTATTGGCAAAATAAAGAGAAAACCGATCCTGAATACATTAACGAAATGGACGATATCAATACTCGCTTCAATGCGTTAACTGTGAGTAATAACAGCGCGATGCAACAACTGGAAGACCGTAAAAGCCAAATCAGTACCGAAGCATTCCATGAAGAGTTAAAAGAACCAGAAAAGCACTGATATCGTATAAAACAGTAGTATTAATCTTTTCTCTACCCCATTAAGAAATTCAATCATAATAATGGTTAATCTTTCGCTCACAGTAATGTCCCTTTGTTTAACCTAAGATTCATTACCGCAAGGGCAAGAAGCCTGTTGTTACAAACAGGGTAAATGACATAGGTTGCTACAATTAATTAAACCCCACAGCAGTTTCTCACTGGCACAAACGCGTGCTTTTTTATCAAGAAAATGCGAACGCGATAGTCGATGTATTTCCCTTCACTTGTTATTGCATTGTTTAAAAATTAAATACTCTCTTCACAACAAATACGACTTAACTACTAGGACAACTAGACTAGACCCCTTAAATAAAAACACGTCAATAAACATATAAAATCTATTTAATCAATACGATATTAATACAGCCATCATTTACCTTCCGTTAATCCTTTCTAGAATAAATACCCGTTTGGCCAATTGCGACATATTAACGGGACTCGTATCTTCAGGTCTGAATTTGGGATGCAAGTTGCTTTAAGCAGCCCAAGATATTTGATGCAAGGAGTCACCCGTGCCAAATACCTCTATACGCTTTTTGGTGCCGCTGATCTTGCTCTGTAGTTGTATGACTTCAGCACAAGAGCTGAATGTCAACGAGTTACCCGTAACCCTTCAGGCATTACTGGAACGTTCCGGTCGCGATAACCTTATCGAGCTGGTTCAACAAGGCACTGCCAACCAAGGATTACTGTTCCAGTCAGGCAGCGATAACAAGGCCGATGTAACACAAGTGGGCAATGATAACGATGCGCTAATCACACAGATTGGTTCAAACAATGAAGTCCAGCTACTGCAAGTCGGCGGTCAAAATACGGCTTCAGTGACACAAATTGGCAATGACAATCTCGTGCAACTGAACCAACTAGGAAGCGGCAACTTTTCGATTCAACAGATTGCGGACGGTGCTGCAATCTCAATAACTCAATATTAAACAGGGAGCGTCACATGAAATCACAAGCTAAAAAATCACTTATTGCTTTGGCCATTGCAACAGGTTTAAGCGGTCAAGCTTTTGCTGCCAGTACAGTGAGCGAAATTAGCGTAGTACAGTCAGGCCAAGCCCAAGACACTTTAGTCTCACAAACGGGTGGCCTTAACGCTGCTGCGGTTGTGCAAACAGGTACAGATCAAACCGCAACTGTCATCCAAGACGGTGTGTGGCATGAAGCGGCTATTAATTCAACGGGTGATGATAACAAGGTCCAAATAACGCAACAAGTTGACTGGCATGTGGCAAGTGCAAATGTTGTAGGTGACAACAACAATGTAAATGTGTCGCAAGATGGTTTCTTTAACCAAAGCAGTAGCGATGTTACTGGCAACGATAACACGGTATTCGTTAACCAATTAGGCGAAGTCAACGAAAGCCAAGTTGAAATCTCTGGCGCTGAAAACAGCGTGTTTGTTGAGCAAGAAGGCGACGCAAACTTTGCAGTTTTTCGCGTTGAAGGCAGCAACAACGACGGTAAAATCACACAAATCGGTGACAACAACCAAGCAGGTTTAATCGCTCTCGACTTAACCGCTAACGTGGGTAACAACAACGACGTTTCTGTTAATCAAGCGGGTAACAATAACTTTGGCGCAGCGAAAGGTATTGCAGGTAATGACAACACAGTAGACATGGTCCAAAAAGGTGATAACCATGTTGGCTTCGTTTACGCACTGGCCGGCAGCGACAACGATATTTCAATGGATCAAAAAGGTAACGGCAACACGGCTTATCTTGCGATGACTACGGGTGATGACAACAGTGTCGATATTACCCAAAATGGCAGCGGCAACACTATCGGTGATACTTTAGTGGCAGATATCCAAGGTGATGATAACGATATTACTATCACTCAAAAAGGCGATGTCAACGGTGCGGAGTTCCAAGTATGGGGCGATAGCAACGATGTTGACTTGAAACAAAAAGGCGATGCGAACTTCGCGACCTTTGGTGCATACGGCACAGATAACGACTTCGATTTATCTTCTAAAGGCGATAACAATGAAATCATTGCCTTCGCTGATGGTGAAGATAACAGTATTGAAGTTAGCCAAGAAGGCGATGAGAACTTTGCTTATGTAGATGCCGTGGGTAGCGATAACGAAGTTGATGTTGAGCAAGATGGCGCTGAGAACGAAACATTGATTTCTGTTGCTGGCAACAACAATGCCGATGTCAGCGCACTTCAAAGTGGCGATCTTAACGTTATTGACCTGATTATTGAAGGTGATGAAAACACCGCGCAAATTACTCAATCAGGTAACGGTAACTGGGTAGGCGGCGATAGCGACACTTCATTTGCTTCAAATTCATTTGGCGTTAGCGGTGACAATAACAGCCTGTCAATCACTCAAACGGGTAATGACAACTTAGTGTTAGGTTCTCAAGCGGGCACTAACAACAGCATCAACGTGAACCAATCAGGCAATATGAACGTTGCCACTGTAGTGCAATACTAGTCAATACTGTTAAACCACCACAGCTAAACTCTTTGGTGGTTTATAAAAAGGGTGTTAAACAAAAAGCGGGAATGTTTAAATAAACATTCCCGCTTTTCTATGTTGATATGCAAGTAATCATTAACATTAACCACTCAAAGCGAAAAGCTAACGACCAATATCTTTAACTGACTAACTGCACAGCTCAAAGTGAGTTTGATAGGTTTGCGCCCAACGTAAAAGCTCAACCCGATTACGAGACTGTGTCTTGCGGAAAATAGAAGAAATATGTGCCTTCACTGTATGTTCGCTGATACATAACCTATGAGCGATTTCTTTATTTCTCGCACCACTCGATACGAATTGAATGATAGTGCGTTCACGGGATGTCAGCATCTGCAGCATAGCCACAGTATCAGAGGGCATTTCATTATTACCTTCTAACTTTTGTACGACACGGCGGAACATTTTGCTTAGCAAAGTTCTATCGTACCAAAGTTCCTCTGCCACCATTTTACGTAAACCCGTTAACATCAGATCCATACGTTGATCGGCAAATAAAATACCTCGAATGCCGAGTAACATTGCAGATTCTTGGTCTAAGGAGTCTCGCTCAACTTGATACAGCGCCACAGGAAAATGTGACACTAATCGCGAAGCTAACAGAGGTATCCCTTTGTTATCTAATGCTGAACCTTTTTGGGTGATCAGATAAAAACTACGGCGACTCTTGTCTAAATCCAGTTCAGCCGCATGCTTTACTATACGCGTTTTCAAACCTATGGATTCAGCGAGTAACGCTAAATGACATGGCGCGGCCATTTGGTGTAAAAAAACCAATTCATTAATTGTGCTCAATGACTCTCCTCCCTGAAAAGTATTCTCTATTGCAAAATGGTATGTTTGACTCGTCTTTTTAGTTAGATTTTTCAACATTCCATTAACCTAGTTAATTCTGACTAGTTAACGATTGAAAAACATCACCCAAATGTACTATTCCCTGTTTAATGCTAGTAGGTTCGACTAACTCACCACAATAAAATGGAATAACAGTCAAAAATACCGTTTTACTTGGCCAACGCCCAGCACCTAATACTTTCCAACTATGACGTTATCAACCCAAAGTTGCAACACAAAGAAAACACAATAACAACACTAAAGTATGACAACTCAATGTCATCACACTCACACCATACATTTCAGGGAAGAAAGTCTTACAACTCAAACAGAGAGCATCACCCACTTTTAGCCGCTAAATCCTCTGCTTGAGTCTCGCGATTTGTTTATCTTGAAAACGAGACAGTAAAGCTAACGCGACAATTGCGCCAATGAGGGCAAGAAACATGTCGGATTGGGTATCCCATACATAGCCTTGAGTACCTAAAAAGGCTTCAGCCCCTTCGCCAGTCGCCACGGCAACCCACCATTCGATCAGTTCATAAAACGCCGAAAAAGCGAGCACAAAACAAGTGGCAAGAAACGCACACCAAGCCCCAGGTTTGACAGCTTGATTACGCAACATAATTTCACGGGCGAGCATGGCTGGGATAAAACCTTGCGCAAAATGACCCACTTTATCGTAATTATTACGTTCTGAACCCATCCAATCGGCAATCGTGTCGAATAACGGCACTTCAGCGTAAGTATAATGAGCACCTACAAACAACACACAGCAGTGTATTAAGACGAGAAAATACACTAGAGGTGTTAGTGGAAAACGTTTGCGAGTAAGGAATAAAATCGGTACAGCAATCAATGCAGGTAAGGCTTCGAGCCACCATGTGAAAGGATCTGCGGGTTTTATCGCCGACCACACCAAAACTGAGAGGTAAATACCGCACCATGCGATTTTGTTATTCAATGTTTCTTCCTCTTATGCGATATTGTTCTAAATTTAGAATATTAACTTTAGCCATCTAGCCCTCCACACTGAGCAAAAAAAGTGCTACTTTGGTGGGTGAAGGTTGTGAGCATATCATAAGAAACATTTCTATTAATTAGAGGGTACCCATATCATGGCGAAACATTCGCTGGACAAGGATAAGATCAAGATCCTGCTGTTGGAAGGCGTCCACCAATCTGCGGTCGATGTATTTGAACGTGCGGGATACACCAATATCGAATACCACAAAGCTTCCTTAAGCGATGAAGCCTTACTTGAGTCCATTAAAGATGCGCATTTTGTGGGACTTCGTTCGCGTACCCAATTAACTGCTGAGGTGCTGAAACGTGCCGAGAAGTTAATCGCGATTGGATGTTTCTGTATTGGAACCAACCAAGTTGACCTTGCCACCGCCGAATCCCTTGGTATCCCAGTATTTAACGCACCCTTCTCAAACACGCGCAGTGTTGCAGAACTCGTGATTGGCGAAATCATTATGTTGATGCGGGGTATCCCTGAACGCAACGCTATCGCTCACCGTGGCGGCTGGATGAAAACCGCAGCGGGCAGCTATGAAGTGCGTGGTAAAACCTTAGGTGTGATTGGTTACGGCCATATTGGTACTCAGCTTGGCATTCTGGCGGAAACCTTAGGTATGCGCGTCGTGTTCTTCGATATCGAAGACAAACTGCCACTAGGTAACGCACAACAAGTCCATTCGTTGGAACTCCTATTAGCACAAGCTGATGTAGTAAGCTTACATGTCCCTGAAACTCCACAAACAAAAGACATGATAGGCGCTGCCGAGTTTGCAGCAATGAAAAAGGGCAGCATCTTTATCAACGCATCACGCGGTACTGTAGTCGATATTGAAGCTTTAACCGTTGCGTTAAAAGAACGTCACCTCGCAGGTGCCGCAATCGATGTATTCCCCGTTGAACCACAATCGAATGACGATGAATTTATCAGTCCTCTACGCGGTTTAGACAATGTTCTCCTCACGCCGCACGTCGGCGGTAGCACGGCCGAAGCCCAAGAAAACATTGGTATTGAAGTCGCGGGTAAGCTCGCTAAATACTCAGACAACGGCTCAACCGTTTCTGCGGTTAACTTCCCTGAAGTGTCATTACCAACGCATAAAGGCACCTCGCGCTTGCTGCATATTCACCAAAACCGTCCGGGCGTGTTGATCAAGATCAACCAAGCCTTCTCGGAAAAAGGCATCAACATCGCCGCCCAATATTTGCAGACCACCGCAGAAATTGGTTATGTCGTGATGGAAGTCGACACAACTCAAGCGGAAGAAGCCTTAGTTGAACTCAAAGCCATTGAAGGTACATTGCGTACCCGCGTGCTGTTTTAAACTTTAAACTCCACTCGCTTTAAGCCTATCGACTAAAGCACACATAATAAGGCGCACAGATCATTCACAGATATGTGCGCCTTATGCTTTTGAGCCAACTGGAATTCCGTTACAATCTAGCCTCTCACATCGTCTTCATTTTCAGGATCTCGCTATGACTATTTCAGTTTCTACGCCCCATTGGGATCTGGACGCTACCTTGCCTCCACTTATGCTTGCCAACTTATCTCATTTGGGCCTCATCAAAGTCGTTGGAGAACAAGGCCGCAGTTTTATCCATGGCCAAGTGACCACAGACATCAGCTCATTGGCCACGGATCAATGGCGCTGGGGCGCCCATTGCGATCCTAAAGGTAAAATGCTGGCCAGTTTCAGAACCTTTGCCATTCAAGATGCACTCTTTATGTTGATGCCAAAGGATGCCATCGAAGTCGATTTACCCCAGTTACAAAAATATGCCGTGTTTAGTAAAGCCACCTTAAGCAATGCATCCACTGAATGGACTCTGCTCGGGGTTGCCGGTGAACAGGCAAGCCAATTCGTGAACAAACATTTTGGTGACATTCAGCAAGAGCTCACACTCATTGAAAATGGTGCGATTTTAAAAGACGCTGAACGTTTTATTTTAGTATTAACACCAGATGCCGCAGCAGCTTTAGTTGCGCAATCGGAACTGAGTGTATTTGACGCCAGTGCATGGCAAGCGTTAGAGATTGCAGCAGGTTACCCCAACCTTGCCGCCAGCCATGCCAGTCAGTACGTACCGCAGATGTGTAATCTACAAGCGGTTAACGGTATCAGCTTCAATAAGGGCTGTTACATGGGACAAGAAACCATAGCGCGAATGAAATATCGCGGTGGTAATAAACGCGCCCTGTATATTTTGCGCGGTCACACTAGTCTTCAAATCACCCTAGCATCAGGCCTCGAAATCGCGATGGAAGACAGTTTTCGCCGTGGCGGTCAAATCATTGAGTTTGTGCAGCGTGGCAATCAAGTCTTGTTAACCGCCGTACTTCCTAATGACACGACTAATGATACTCAGCTACGTTTTGCCGACGATGAACAATCACATTTAACGCTCCAAGCCCTGCCCTACTCATTAGATGAAGCGTAATGCTTTGATTTAATATGATTAGTATAAAATATTGAAGCAGAATAAAGGCGCCAATGGCGCCTTTACCTTAGTCAATGCACTTCGAGTATCAATTTTCTAAATAAGTATCTCTAATGGCAATTGCTTCTGGCAGGATTTGCTTGAACTCCTCCACCAGCTTAGGATCGAAATGTTTTCCCGCTTGATTTTCAAATAGCTCCATAGTTGCTTCAATCGTCCAAGCCTGCTTGTAAGGCCGTTGCGAAGTCAGCGCATCGAACACATCCGCAATCGCGGTGATACGCCCTTCAAGGGGAATTTCTTCGCCAACCAAGCCATTGGGGTAACCTGAACCATCCCACTTCTCATGGTGAGTTAAGGCGATACGACGGGCCATTTGCAATAACGGATCGCTATGTTCACCAATAATCTCTGCACCTATGGCAGCGTGCTGCTGCATAATTTCCCATTCCTGCGCATCAAGTTTCCCTGGCTTTTTCAGCACTGCATCGGGCGTACCGATTTTACCAATATCGTGCATAGGCGCCGCATTAAAAATCAAGTCACAAAAGGTCGTCGGTAAGCCGAGCTTTATCGCTAATATGCGGGCGTAATGGCTCATACGCACAACATGTAGACCCGTCTCGTTGTCCTTGTATTCAGCAGCACGGCCAAGACGACGGATAATCTCGAAACGGGTTTCTTCTAATTCGTGGGTACGAACTTTAACTTGTTGTTCGAGTAGACGTTTTTGATCATAGAGCGCAAGATGCGTTTTAACCCGCGCTTTAACGACAGGCGCACTGACAGGCTTAGTAATGTAATCCACCGCGCCCAATGCAAAACCTTGGGCTTCATCAGCAATTTCAGATAAGGCGGTCACGAAGATCACCGGAATATGGCTGGTCAGCGGCTCTTGCTTTAGCACCTTGCAGACTTCATAGCCATTCATACCTGGCATCATGACATCGAGCAGAATCAAGTCAGGCCGCGATTTTGTCACTAACGCTAACGCCCTCGGGCCATCGATCGCCACTTTGACTTTGTAATCATCACCTAAAATACCAATCAAAATATCGATATTCTCAGGTGTGTCATCGACGACTAATATTGTTGCTTTTTCCATTAACAACTCCACTCAATGTCACGCATTATAAATTCGCGCTACCGCTTTCTATCCTAACTGTGTAATCACATCGTCAATTAAGTCGATTGCCTCATCAAACTGATACTGGTTAATCATAGATAAAGCGGGGCTTAATGTTTGCCACATCGCACTACTCACCTTCGGCTTTAACGCATCAATTTTTGCCACTGCGCTGGCATCGGCTTCATCTAGATTCTGACGTAAGACCCGTAATGCGGCTCTCAAGTCCTCATCTGATAGCAAGTCCACCGCTTGAGGCTCGGCTTGATTCACTATCACAGGCTTAGCCTGTTCAATCGCATCGCAGATAGAGGCCACTAGCGGTTGAATTTGAACTAACTCATCTTCATAGGGCGCTTTCTCTGTTAAATGCAACTCAAGCAAACGCGCTAATTCCACCAATTTTGCCGAACTTAAATTACCCGCTAAGCCTTTAAGGGTGTGGGCGATACGCACCGCATCTTCGACTTGATTCGCCGCGATGGCTTTGCGAACCTGCTCCACGACATTACGTTGACTGCTCACAAAACGATCAAAGATTCGTTGATAAAGACGCGTCGAATGCTGCACCAGTTGCAAACCTCTATCGATATCCAGCTCAGGGTGTTCTGGCCATTTGAGCAATACCGTTTGATCAGCGCCATTGCTGACTTCACCCTGTGCGCTGGACGAAGTTAACCGAGTTGAGGCTTCCGCCCTTATCGCAGCAGAAATTCCAGAAGAAGATCCGAGGTATTTCAATAGGGTTTGATAGAGCACATTCACTTCTATGGGCTTGGCAATATGGTCATTCATCCCAGCCCGAAGACACATATCTCTATCACCAGCCATCGCATTCGCAGTCATAGCGACGACAGGTAAATTTGCCAACTCAGGCCTTTTCCTTATCGCTTTAGTGGCTTGATAACCATCCATCACCGGCATTTGACAGTCCATTAACACTAGATCGAAATGCTGTTGGGATAGCTTATCTAAGGCAATTTGGCCATTGGTCGCTATGGATAAAATAATCCCCACTTGCTCTAAAAACTCGCTGGCGACTTCGAGATTCATCTCGTTATCTTCCACTAATAAGATACGCTTCCCTTGAAGTGGTAATAATAACTGCGGCGCCAGGTCTTCGGTACGGCGTCTGACTGGCAATATGCCTTCACGGCCAATCGCATTCATTATGCCATCGAGCATGCGTGAGGCGCTGATGGGTTTACTGATGTACCCCGCCAGTGCTAATTGCTCAATTTGAGTGATAAATTCATGATTCGCATGGGCGGATACCATCAAGATCTTAGGCTGAGACTTAGCCTGTAGTTGGATCTGACGGGCGGTTTCTAACCCGTCCATACTGGGCATTTTCCAATCGATTAATGCCACTTCATAGGTCTGCAGTAAACAGCGGCTTATTGCTTCTTCACCTGAACGAACCGTATCGACTCTAAAGCCCATACTTTCGAGCGTTGTACGCATTATGTCCCTAGCGGTCGCGTTATCATCTACCACCAGCACAGACATGCCCTCAAGCTCTTGCTCAAGCACTAATTTTTGGCCCTCGGAAATTTGTAACTTCACAGTGAAATAGAAGGTGCTGCCATGACCAAATTGACTTTCGACACCAATATTGCCCCCCATGAGTTCAACGAGTTGCTTACAAATAGCCAAACCTAAGCCTGTACCACCGTATTTACGGGTGGTTGAAGTATCCGCTTGGGTAAAGGATTTAAATAATTTTGCTTGCTGCTGCTCAGTTAAGCCTATGCCGCTGTCACGCACACTAAAACGCAGCACGACATCATCATCTTGCTGTTCAACAAGATTTAACGACAGTAATACTTCACCCCGCTCGGTGAACTTAATGGCGTTATTCATCAAGTTAATCAACACTTGACCTAAGCGTAGCGAATCACCATATAAATAACGCGGCACGTTAGGGGCGACTGCAAATAACAATTCAATCTGCTTGTGGGCGGCTTTCTCAGAGAACATATCGCTGAGATCTTCTAGCATAGTATCGAGCTGAAATGGCACTGAATCTATGTCGAGCTTACCCGCTTCGATCTTAGAGAAATCCAGAATGTCATTGATAATAGACAGTAAAGACTGCGATGCCCGCTCAATCTTCTCCACATAGTTTTTCTGTTTTTTATCTAATTCGGTCTGTAAGCACAGCTGGGACATGCCGATAATGGCATTCATTGGGGTGCGTATTTCGTGGGACATATTCGCCAAGAAGTCACCCTTGGCTTTACTGGCGGCATCGGCTTGCTCTTTGGCAAGTAACAGTTCATCGGAAAGCAATTTAAGCTCTGTCATATCGACCATGCTGATCACAGCCGATTCAAATTGTCCTTGGGCATCTAACAATGCCGACACATTGACCGTCATCCATAAAGGCGCACCGGAAGGACGAATAAAACTTCTCTCGCCACGATAATGGTCAATTTTGCCACCGACCAATTCCTTAAATTGCGCCTTGGCGATATGCTTATCTTGTGCGCTAAGGACCTCAAAAATTGCGGTATTGCGTAAACTCTCCCGAGACCGCGCCATATCAGCACAGAATTGGTCATTACAATCTAAGATAACGCCTTTAACATCCACATTGACGATACCAATGGTCGCACCATCGAACAGTGCCTTAAAGTGCGCTTCACTGAGGGCTAACTCTTGTTCTATGCTCTTGCGTTGGGTGATGTCCATTACATACCCATTCCAAGTAATGGCGCCATCCTCTTCAACATGGCCGCTCGCACCCGCCTCCATCCAACGTATGCTGCCATTGGGATGGCGATAACGAAACTCGCGGATCCATTGAAACCTATCTTCACTCTTACCCGAAAGTGCCCGCACGACGTCCGGCCTTTCTTCATCAAAAATTCGCTCCGCTATGATGTCAAAATTACTAATAAGATCATCACGATGTAGCCCCAGCATTTTCATTGCCGCACCAGAGAGAAAGGTAAATCTGCGATCAGTAGGCGAGTGCCACAACAATTGGTACACGGTACAAGGAATAGACTCTGTAATATTGGTCAATTGCAGGCGCGAAGCCTCTAGCTGTCCTATAGCAAGCTTACTCTCTGTGATGTCATCAATACTGCCGTCGAACCAAAGTGGAACGCCCTCTTCGGTATAACTTGCCTTACCTTTCTCATGCACCCAGCGCACACTGCCATCGCGATGGCGGATACGATATTCCACTTCAAAGGTTTCTTGCTGCGCGAGTGCTCTATCAATATGCAAATGACATGTAGGCCGATCCTCTTCTAAAATCAGCGAAGCAAAAGTACGTTGGCGATTTTCAATAAACTGACTCGCTGCATAACCCGTAATCTCAGCAATATTGTCACTGATATATTCCATGAACCATACATCCCCGATACGAGTCCGATAAACGGCGCCGGGAATATTAGTCACTAAGCCACGAAAACGCTGTTCGCTATCACGGATCTTCTGCTCAACGGCCAATTTTTGTGTCATATCGCGTATTGAAGCCGCCACTTGCCTTTGTCCATCAAAGGCAGAGGGAAGAATACTCAGCGCTATTTCCGCAATAAATTCATTACCATCAGCTTTTAACGCCCGTACATGACGGGCATTTGCCATGCCTCTATCGCGGCCTTCGCGCAGGAATGTTTGCCGCTCAAGTACATGCCCGTTTCCTAACTCTTGCGGCAATAACGCCTCAACCTGCAAACCCAGCATAGCGCCCGTTTCGTATCCAAAGAGCTGCTGACAGCGACTGTTAGTAAAGACGATTTTCCCAAGTTCGTCGACAATGAGCATGGCCTCGGGAGCGGCTTCTAGTACGGCATTTGACCAAACTGCTGCTGAAAACTGCTCAGTAACATCGGTAAATAACATCTCCACCGACATTAACTCACCCGTATCTGATAATAACGGCTGCATAAATACATCGAGCCTTCTTAAATGCCCTTTTTCATCCAGCATTTCCACTTGATGCGAAGGGACATTTTGGCCCTTTAAGGCCAAATCGGTATATTCCCAGTTTTTCTCATTAAGGGGATTAGCCGAGAAGAGCCTTTGATATTTGCGCTTGAGCAAATCAGGTGAGATCCCCAACACCTTAGTTACCCCCTCACTGACTTGGGCGAGTTGACCATTAGGTTCTAGGGAACAATAGAAAGATTTATCGCTCATACCATCAATTAGGCGCGCAAAGCGGTTGCCACGGGAATCAAGAATGGCTTGTTCACGTTCTGCGAGTAATTCCGCCATTTGATTGAAGGTAGTACTCAGCGTCACTATTTCACTCACGGCACCTTTAGGTACAATGAGCTGCTGAGTTTTACCCTGTCCAAAGGACAAGATACCCGACTCGAGTAGCTCTAACGGCCGAGTTAATCGTTTCGCCGCCAGATAACAAGTCAGCAATAATAAGAGGGTTAATAAACTTAAATTGAGGATAATAGATGCTAGATCATCAAGTAGGGAGTTGAATAAATCTTGTTCTGGCGCGAATACAATCACACGCCACTTTAATTGAGGGACAGTCGCAATACTCGCAAGATAAACAACATCTTGGTTATCAACAAACCTTGCTTGACCATCAAGCCTTTTATCCTGTAGCGTCCAAAAATCGGCATTTTTATCTTTATTCTTATCGAGCCACTGGGCTGAAGTCGTTGCCAGCACTTTTTCTTTATCTATATGATAAATAAGCCGCCCTTGGTCGTCTAAAACCACCAGACGATTTGGTGCAATCCCCAATTGTTTTGGCAATCCATCTAAGGCTAAATCAACCGTCGCAACCCCAAAATAATTACCTACCGCACCAAAAGGAGCCGAATAGGTCAACATCAGAATATTCCCCGCCCCCTCATCAAAGTATGCCTTTGACCAATAACCGTTCGCTTGATTGATAGCCTTGCTCCACCAATCCCAAGTGCCATCGGTATAGTCGTAGCCTTCAGCGCCAATATCGAGGTAGTGTAAATCGTTACCACCACTTGTATCGCGGTAAACATAGGGAGAAAAGAGCTTTCGATTGGGGAAGGTATTAGGTTTAAACGCGACTGCGGAGCCAAAAAAGTCAGGATGACGTTTGACTCGATTCATCAAGACACTTTTAACACTCTCAGTGTCATTCATGTCTTCTTTACTTGACAAAAAACCAATAAAATCAGCAAGACCTTGGGTGTTGGCCTGCGCATGTTCGAGCAGAAACTGCAGACGAGAAGCCGAATGACTCGCCTCTTGTGTCAGGCTATGGTAAAGCCGATTCTCTGTGGAGATATAACTAAACCAAGCGTTTACACCATAGACACTCGCCATAATTAAAATGAGAGGCAAGGCTATGTGGGATAAAATCCTACTGCGAAAAGTACGAAGTTTACTTTTTTCCATGGCGTCGCCCTAAAGCCCTCGATTTTATAAGCACTGCATTTAAAAATAGCACTTATAAAGTAAACGAAGAATTTAGTGGCGACAATGTCAAAGTTAAAATAATGTGAAGTAATTTATTGTTTTAAAAACACTAATAAGCCGTCTCTAAGGTTTGATTAGGTAAGATACGAGCAAAATAGCTTTGGGTTTCGGCGATAATGATATGCCTCAAGCCCACAATGGCGATCAAGTTAGGGATAGCCATCAAACCATTAACCGTATCGGCCAACAACCAAATCACATCCAGTTTGATAAAAGCACCACCCGCAATCAGCACCAAAAACACCACTTGATACATGCGTAACCCGCGCTCACCAACTAAGTAATACCAACAGCGTTCACCATAATAATGCCAGCCCAAAATCGTTGTAAACGCAAAACACACTAGCGCAATCGTCACCAAATACTGACCCACAAGCGCTGAGCCTCCCAGAGCAAAAGCTGCACTCGTCATCGCGGCACCCGCCGTCTCACCACTCCATACCCCAGTGATGATCAGCACTAAGCCCGTCATAGTGCAAATGATAATAGTATCGAAGAAGGTACCCGTCATGCTAACGAGACCTTGCTCAACGGGTTCATTGGTTTTAGCGGCAGCGGCGGCAATGGGTGCACTACCTAATCCAGATTCGTTCGAGAACACACCTCGGGCAATACCGATTTGAATCGCCTGCGCGACTGTCGCCCCTAAAAAGCCCCCCGCAGCTGAGAGTGGCGTAAAGGCAGATTCAATCACTAAAGCTAAGGCGGGTAAAATCTGCTCGGAGAAACCGACTAAGATCCACACGCAGGCCAGCACATAACCAATCGACATCGCAGGCACAAGTTTTTGCGCCACATTTGAAATGCGCTTTACGCCACCCAAAGTGACTGCGGCAACTAACACAGTCAACACAGTTGCAGTCAACCAAGTCGGCACCTCAAAGGCAATCGTCAGTGCATCGCTGATGGCGTTAACCTGTGCAAAAGTACCGATACCGAAAAAGGCCACACCAACCCCAAAGAGAGCGAACAATTTCGCCATCCAAGGCAGACCAAGGCCGCGCTCGATATAATACATAGGGCCACCCGCAATCTGCCCACGAGCATCGGTGGTACGGTACTTTACCGCCAACATACATTCAGCATATTTAGTCGCCATGCCGAAAAATGCCGCCAGCCACATCCAAAATAACGCCCCAGGGCCACCCATTTTTATTGCCGTCGCCACGCCAACAATATTACCGGTACCGATAGTGGCGGACAGCGCAGTACAAAGCGCAGCAAAGGAAGATAAATCCCCATGACCTTTGGCGGGTTTAAACAACAATCCCATCGCCATCGGCAGACGAAATACTTGGATAAGCTTGAGACGCACAGTGAGGTAAACCCCTGTACCCACCAGCAAACAAAGGGTAATTGGGCCCCAGACGATGCCATTAATACTGGCAAGTAAAGCTTGAAAACTCATGATATTCCTCGAATATTAAACAACAAAATTAATAAACGGAGGAGGAAAAGAAATGGCTGTGACGCGCCGCAGTCGGACGCTATAGCGAACTATTTTGACCTAATCTCGGCCGAGAATCGCCTAAGCTGAACGCTAAAAGCGTAGCAAGCGAGAGCTCTACACAAGTGCTTTCAATAAGAGCAAAAGTGCTCCATCTCAAGCAAAAGAGTAAAAATAGCCCACGACGACAAACGACAGGGACTGTGCAGTCATCCTCTCCTCTGTCCTTTTGCCTGAGCGTTTCGCGTCGCAGGTTATACAATAACACCACGACACTTTCGCCTTCGGCGCCACCTGATTGCACAATGAGTGCAACTGGTAGTCTCTCCAGAGGCTCGTCCAGTAACAGTCCACGCCTATCGGCACCTGAAAGAGTGCTTTGTTTTTATAAGAAGACTCGCTTCTGTAAAACCAAAGTTGCCTCGTCGGTGTGGGGTCAATTCCCCACTCTCCTGCTACCTTCATCCGAACGGATTGCTAGATTGAGATTTACTCCCAAGCTAACAGGACGCACAGAATGCAACAAATGCGGCGTCAGCTCAAGCCGTTTACTCACAGTTCGCGGAGGATTTAATCCAGTTGACTATTTTTACACCAAATGACGATTTATGTTTTGTTACTCAGTAGATGATCCTATTACAAGAAAAATCAGTATCTATCTGAATAGAAAATGCTTTATCTTGAACATAGAATGGCAATGCTAAATTGCGGCCACTAAGTAAGTTGCCGCCGCAATTTGAAACACTGCTTACCACACCCGCCGCCAATGGATATAAAGGAGTTGCTCAATGGCCGACGTCGCTAAGCTTAACCAAGTCACCAAAGGCTTTCGCGATGGTGAGCAATATCATCAAGTACTGCAAGCGGTTAATCTACAGATCCACAGAGGTGAAACCGTGGCGCTTACAGGTCCCAGCGGCAGCGGCAAAAGCACCTTACTCAACCTGATCGCCGGCTTTGAAACGCCAGACTCGGGTGAAATCTTGCTAGAACAAGCGTCCACCTCAACTTGGCAAGACAAAGATTGGAGCCGTTTCAGACGTAATTCCTTAGGTGTCGTGTTTCAGCAATTTAACTTACTCACGCCACTCAACGTGAAAGACAATATCGCCTTCTCCTTAAGTTTAACCGCGCAGCCATGGTCGCCTTGGTGTGACTATCTGGTTGAAAAACTTGGGCTGATGCCACTACTTCATCGGCAAGTTGAAGCCCTGTCAGGCGGTCAACAACAGCGTGTCGCCATCGCCCGCGCCTTAGCCCATAAACCGACCTTGCTACTGGCCGACGAACCCACAGGTAACTTAGATGATGTATCGGGTAAGCAAGTCATGGCATTACTGTGTGAACTGGCACGGGAAAGCCAAACCAGTATCTTAATGGTCACTCACAGCGAAGAGTGCGCCGCCTTTATGCAAAAACGTTGGCACTTATCCCAAGGTGCAGTCGCTATCTATGAACAATAAACCGCTCACTAAGGCGACTCCCACAGCGCTTAAGCAAACAGAACTTAAACAGACTGGACTTAAGCAAACAAGGCTAAAGTTAACTTGGCTGAGGCTGACGTGGCTCAGCCTAAAGGTTTTTATCGCCCATTATCGCCATGCGCCTATACAAGCAGGTGCCATTCTGCTCGGTATCGCCTTAGCTGTGACTCTGCTGATTGGGGTTAAAGCAACCAACGACAATGCAGTGCGCAGTTATAGCGATGCGACTGAGTTACTGAGTCAACGCGCCGATGTGCTACTCACTCCGCCCCTTGGACAAAACACCTTAGATGAATCTGTCTATTTCGCCTTGAGACGGGCCGGATTAAGTCAGAGTCTCGCCGTCGTAAGTGGCAAAATCTCCGGTAAAAACGGTCAGTTCTGGCAACTGGAAGGCAGCGATTTGGTCGCCGCATTAACACTACAAAAATCGAGAAGTAACGCCTCGACCAACACACAATCAGCCACCTCGCCACAGATGAATGACTTACCGCTTGCCGATCTCCTCAGCGGCGCAGCCACAGTAATCATGAGCCGCAGCCTAGCAGCCAAAGTGGCACCAGAAGGTAAACTTGTTTTAGAAAATAGCACCTTAGATGTCATTGCAATTGATGACAGTTTTAGTCTCGGCAGCGCCATCTTGGCCGATATGTCCCTCGCCCAGCGATTACTAAACATGCAAGGCAGATTGAGCTATATCGCCATGTTCAGTGAGCGAGAAAACCTACCTAAACTAAAATCCCAACTCGACACTCTTGGCATTACGCCGCAAAAGGCCAGCTTTAGCCAGCAGGATCAAGGCCAAGCCTTGATTGCGCTGACCCGCAGTTTTCACCTTAATCTTAATGCCATGAGCATGTTAGCCTTCGTTGTCGGCCTCTTTATCGCCTATAACGGTGTGCGCTACAGCCTAATGAAACGGCAAAAACTGTTAGTGCAGTTATTGCAACAGGGAATAGAGCGCAGCGCCTTGATGACGGCACTGATGTTCGAATTAATTTTGTTAGTTGTCATAGGTTCAAGTCTGGGCTTTATCAGTGGTTTGCAACTCAGCCACTGGCTGCAACCTATGGTCGCCATGACCTTAGAGCAAATGTATGGCGCCCACTTGCTCCCCGGTATTTGGCAATGGACTTGGCTTTTTGAGGCAATTGTCCTCACCTTAATTGCCGCGCTCGCCGCTTGCTTGCCCTTGTATTTAGATCTTACCCGCCAAGCACTTGCACAAGGGGCGAATCGTTATCAGCAAATGCAGGCACACCGCAAAACCCATAGTATTCAATTTGCCTTAGCCTGTGGCTTATTGACCTTAGCGGCTCTGCTGTTTCCCTTCAGCCAAAGCTATAACATCAGCTTAGTGTTGCTCGGTATCGTCGCAATCGCTATCCCCTTATTGTTGCCGCAATTATTACATTGGGGCGTCAGTGCATTAATGCCCTTGGCACGTCCTGGATTATGGCAATATCTGCTCGCCGAAACCCGTGAGCTTATTGCACCGCTTTCCTTGGCTATGATGGCAATCTTACTGGCGCTCAGTGCCAATATATCGATGAACACCCTCGTTGGAAGCTTCGAGCAAACCCTGCGAACTTGGCTAGAAACTCGCCTGCATGCCGATCTCTATATCCGCCCACCGAGCCAGCGTATCGACACGATTCAAACCCAATTGATGCACGATCCTAGAGTCAGCGGTCTTTATCAGCAGTGGCAAATTGAAGCCCTGCTTTCACTGCCAGTTTCGACGGATAATCCGAGCGAGCAGACGATTCCGGTGAGCCTACTCAGCCGCGATGAATTTTCGACTCGGCACACCAGTGCGCTTAAAGAAAGCCTGCCCACATTGTGGCAATCCTACTTTAATGCACCCGTTATATTGGTGAGCGAACCCCTTGCCATCAAATACCAATTACAGCTTGGTGATACTGTGTCATTAGATGTGCTCGAGAAAACAGGTAACAGCAAAGCCATTATTGGCGGCATTTATTATGACCACGGCAATACCCGAAACGAGGTCATTATCAGCCAGCCACTTTGGCAACGGGCCCAGTTACCTGTACTGCCAGTCAGTTTAGCGGCAAGTTTTCACGGTAAAGAGCAAGGCAGTAGGATAAGTGAAGCGCAGCTTGATCAACTACAAGTCCAACTGGCGACTGAGTTAGGTTTATCCCAAGCACAAATCTACAGCCAAACTAAGATTAAAACCCAAGCTATCGCTATGTTTAAACGCACTTTTTCCATTACCTTAGTGCTGAATAGTTTAACCTTGATTGTCGCTGCGATCGGCCTCTTTAGTGCCTGCTTAATGTTGACTCAGGCAAGGCAAGCGCCACTGGCACGGCTGTATTCCCTCGGCGTCAGTCGTAATGCTCTGCGCGGTATGGTGTTTATGCAAATGCTGATAGTGGTGCTGATCACTTGCCTGCTCGCTATGCCAACGGGAGCGCTGCTAGGTTACCTGCTTATTAATAAGATCACCTTGCAAGCCTTTGGCTGGACGATAAAAATGATTTGGGATTGGCAAGCTTACGGCCATGCAATACTGATTGCCTTAACCACCTGCACCTTAGCCGTACTCTTACCGCTGTATTGGCAAACCCGCAAGCCACTGGTCGCCAGTCTGCAACAGGAGACACTGTGATGAAAACACTCAATCTAAACAGTATTGCATGGGCAGTGGTTGGGTTAATGCTGATCGGCGGCTGCGATAAAACGCCATCAACGCAAAACACTCAGTCCAAATCCATGGCCAATGTGGTGGGGAAAACCTCTACTAATCAAGATGATTTAGCTTTTACGCCTGTTGTTCCCGGCTATAGATTTGAATTTCCGCGGGATCACTTGGCACATAACAGTTTTCGCCAAGAATGGTGGTATCTAACCGCGAATTTAACGACAGAAACAGGTGAGCAACTCGGCGCCCAGTGGACGCAGTTTAGAGTCGCCCTGAAACCCACAACTCTGCAAACAATCGCTCCACAAACAACAGTTCCGCAAGGAACAGATGTGATAGCTAAAAGTGAATCCACTTGGGCGACTCAGCAACTTTACTTAGCCCACAGTGCATTAACCTCGAATAATGCTCACCTCGCCCACGAAAAGTGGTCACGCCGTCATAGCGAGTTTGCCGAGGTGAAATTAGATCCCTATCAAATACGCCTCGACAACTGGCAATGGCAGAGCGAAACCAATGCACTCTTTCCCGCCACCTTAACGGTGGAGAATCCTGATTTCAGCTACCGACTTAAGCTGAATAGCCAAGCGCCACTGCAATACCAAGGCGTTAACGGCTATAGCCTTAAAAGCCGCGACGGCCAAGTAGCCTCTTACTACTACAGCCAACCCTTTATTGAAATTTCAGGTGAAATCAACCGCAATGGCAAAGTGGAGCAAGTCACAGGCCAAGGTTGGCTCGACAGGGAATGGAGCTCGCAATTTCTCACTAAAACGCAACAGGGCTGGGATTGGTTCGCGCTGAGGTTAAATGATGGCTCGACGCTAATGTTGTTTCAGCTACGGGATCAGTCTCCGGCAGAGTCCGCAAAGAATGCACCTATCTCAGCATTTTATAGCGCCAGAAGAATGTTTGCCGATGGCACTGGGCGCAACATCAATTCCACTGACAATCCCAATGACATTCAGATAACGCCTCTTAAATGGCAACACACAGTCAATGGCGACTATCCCGTTAGCTGGCAAGCCAAAATCCCCAGCGAAAATATCGATCTCACTATCACCCCGCTCAATCCCAATAGCGCTATGCCATTATCAACGCCCTACTGGGAAGGCCCAGTGCAACTCTCTGGCAGCCATACAGGTACGGGTTATATGGAGCTGACGGGATATTAACGTCTATGCATACTAAACAATGTGAATATAACTAATTGTTTCTAAATATGTTCTATCGCAGGATTTCGCAAGCATGCACGTCAGCTATTGCTCTTACCCAGAAATTTTATATACACCTGTAATTGGTAAAAAAGTATTGGATTCCCATCTACACACTTGTGCTTCCGTTAATGTTCACGGGTTCCAGATATGCACAATAGTATTCTCCATAAATGTACTCCTCACTATGTCCTAGTGAGGACAGTGCTAACCGCTTAAATATCAAACTGGGAGTTAGATCACTCGCAAAACTTTGATCCGGATCGACTATCGCTTTCAATACCTCTTGTGAGGTATACCCACATTTTTTATCAGGTCTAGACTCGCCAGTATCAGCACTCGGTTACCCTCCTTTTTAATCTTAAGTAACCGAGTTTACGCTACTACAGGTCATCCAATATGAGTCAGGAATACCACGTCACCAGCCTTGTGGTGCATGCCACGCCTAAAACCTTACAGCAGGTTGAAGCCAATATCCGCGCATTAGTGGGTACTGATATTTATGCAATTACACCCGAAGGAAAATTGGTCGTTACCCTAGAAGGGAGTAGCCAAAGAGCGATTCTTGACAATATTGAAGCCATCAATGCCCTGTCCGGCGTGTTATCTGCCAGCTTGATTTACCACCAAGTAGAACCCTTAGTACAAGAGAGTGAGGAAATATTATGAGCATAAGCCGCCGCGAGTTTCTCAAGGCCAACGCAGCGGTTGCCGCTGCGACGGCCGTTGGCGTCACACTTCCCATTAAGATGGTCGAAGCCGCCGAACAAGCTGACAGTATCAAGTGGGATAAAGCTCCCTGCCGTTTCTGCGGTGTGGGGTGTAGCGTATTAGTGGGCACCCAAGCGGGCAAAGTGGTCGCCACTAAGGGCGATCCTGAAAGTCCAGTCAACCGTGGCCTTAACTGTATTAAAGGTTATTTCCTATCAAAAATCATGTACGGCAAGGACAGATTAACCACGCCATTGCTGCGGATGAAAGACGGCAAATACCATAAAGAAGGTGAGTTCACCCCAGTCAGCTGGGATGTGGCCTTCGATACTATGGCCGCGAAATGGAAACACAGTCTCGCCACCAAAGGCCCGACGTCGGTAGGTATGTTTGGCTCTGGTCAATGGACTATTTGGGAAGGTTATGCCGCCTCTAAACTTCATAAAGCAGGCTTCCTTACCAACAATATAGATCCTAATGCGCGCCACTGCATGGCCTCAGCCGTAGGCGGCTTTATGCGCACCTTCGGTATCGATGAGCCCATGGGTTGTTATGACGATTTAGAAGCCGCCGATCAGTTTGTGCTCTGGGGCGCAAACATGGCTGAGATGCACCCAATTCTGTGGGCAAGAATATCCGATAGACGTTTAAGCAGTCCAACGTGCCGAGTGCATGTGCTGTCAACCTTTGAGAATCGCAGCTTCGATTTGGCCGATAACCCTATGGTGTTCCGCCCACAGTCGGACTTAGTGATCCTCAACTATATCGCCAATTACATTATTGAAAATAAAGCAGTTAATACCGACTTTGTTACCAAACACACTAAGTTTGCCCTTGGGGTAGATGATATCGGCTATGGCCTGCGTCCAGACCATCCATTAGAGAAAAAAGCTAAAAATCCAGGCAATGGTAAATCAACGCCCATTAGCTTTGACGAGTATGCCAAGTTTGTCAGCACTTATACGCTGGAATATGCCGCCAAGATGAGTGGCGTCGAGCCAGAGAAGCTGGAGATTTTAGCCAAAGCCTATGCCGACCCTAAGGTTAAAGTCATGAGTCTGTGGACCATGGGCATTAACCAACACGTTCGCGGCGTGTGGGCGAACAACATGCTTTACAACATCCATTTGCTCACGGGCAAAATTGCCACACCGGGTAACAGTCCTTTCTCATTAACAGGTCAACCTTCGGCTTGCGGTACTGCACGTGAAGTCGGTACTTTCGCCCACCGTTTACCCGCCGATATGGAGGTCACTAACGACAAACACCGCGCCATTACCGAAAAACTATGGCAGGTGCCTGAAGGGACCATTCCCGCCAAACCTGGCTACCATGCCGTACTCCAGAGCCGTATGCTAAAAGATGGCAAGCTCAACTGTTACTGGACCATGTGTACCAACAATATGCAGGCAGGCCCTAACATCAACGATGAGATTTACCCTGGCTTTCGTAACCCAGAAAACTTTATCGTGGTTTCAGATCCTTATCCAACCATCACAGCCATGGCGGCAGATTTAATTTTGCCAACGGCAATGTGGGTCGAGAAAGAAGGAGCTTACGGCAACGCCGAGCGCCGTACTCATATGTGGCATCAGCAAGTAAAAGCCCCAGAAGGCGCAACCTCAGATCTGTGGCAACTAGTCGAATTTTCGAAACGATTCAAAGTCTCCGAAGTCTGGCCAGCCGAACTGATAGCCAAACAACCGGAATACGCGGATAAAACCTTATATGAAGTGCTATTTGCCAATGGCGTGATCGACAAGTTCCCAATTTCCGATTGCAAAGCCGAATTAAACGATGAGAGCGAACACTTCGGTTTCTACCTGCAAAAAGGTATTTTCGAAGAATATGCAGCTTTCGGTCGTGGCCATGGCCATGATTTAGCCGACTTTGACCGTTACCATGAAACCCGCGGCCTACGCTGGCCAGTCGTTAATGGCAAAGAAACGCTGCGTCGTTTCGTTGAGGGGAGCGATCCTTATGTCAAAGCGGGTGAAGGCTTTAAATTCTATGGCAAGCCAGATGGCAAAGCGGTGATTTTCGCCCTGCCCTATGAGCCCGCCGCCGAAGAGCCGAATGAAGAATACGATTTATGGATGTCGACTGGCCGCGTGCTGGAGCATTGGCACACAGGCTCGATGACAGCCCGCGTACCAGAGCTTTACCGTGCCTACCCCGACGCGCAGATTTTTATGCATCCAGAAGATGCGAAAGCTCGCGGCGTACAACGTGGTGACGAAGTCATAGTGGCCTCACCGCGCGGTGAAGTGAAAACCCGAGTTGAAACCAAAGGCCGTAACAAACCGCCACGCGGCGTAGTATTTATGCCTTTCTTCGATGCGCGCCAGTTAGTCAACAAACTGATATTGGATGCGACCGATCCCCTGTCAAAAGAAACTGACTTTAAAAAATGCCCAGTGAAAGTCTTCAAGGCGGAGAATAACCAATGAGAAAAATACTCACCTTAACTGCGTTACTCGTCGCCATTACCGGCTGTTCAGGTCAGCAAACCGACACCAACGTAGCACCAGTTAATATTCAATCCCTCGCAGGAAACATGGCGATCACCGACATTCGCCCAGCCGATGCCATGGCGATTTATCCTAGTCGCGGCACCGCCATTGAGCGCAGTTTTAGCGAGCAACCCCCGCTCATCCCACATAAGGACGATTACAAGATCACCTTAGATAAAAATGGCTGTTTAAGCTGCCATAGTTGGGACAAGGCAAAACGCATGAAAGCCACGCCAGTAGCTAAGTCCCACGTGATTGATGATAAAGGCACAGTTAACGGACATAACTATGCCTGTACTCAATGCCATGTCGCTCAGGCCGAAAACAAGCAACCACTCGTCGAGAATCAATTCTCCGTCCAGTAAACCACACTCCCCTGCAGAGCAAAGCCACCCGAGTTTATGAGGATGGCTTTTTTGCTATTTAAGCATCCAATCCTAATGAGTTAGCTTAGAGCCAGTAATGAGTATTCAAGTAAATATAAGACTAAACGTCTATCGCTGGTTCAGCGTCCGTTGCTGAACAGTACTTTCACCAAGGAAGGGATTGAGCAGAAGTTAAAAAGGCAAAGTGAGAATCGAGGGAAATAAAAATAAGAGCAGAATCTAAAACACAGAAAAGTAAAAACCCAGCCTAGGCTGGGTTTACTTGTTGTTTTGCTTTATGCAAATTACCCGCTGGAGCCGTTTTAGTTACTTGCGCCGCTTTAGCGTTTTGCACATCTTTTGCCACAGGCATAGCCGCCTGCCACAAAGCACCTACCCACAGACTTGAACTTGATTTCATCGGTATTCCCCTGTTTTGTTAACAAGGTCAAAGTAATACTTAGGCTATCATTAGTAAAATGAATAAATTCCATAATATGGATTCCATTTGAGCATGAACATCCCAATCAAGACCTTACAGTGTTTTCTAACCTTAGTGGAAACTGAAAACTTTACCCGCGCCGCGCAGAAATGTTTTATCACCCAGCCGACACTAAGCAAAATAATACAGAGACTTGAAGAAAGCCTTGGTGAAACCTTGCTGATCCGAAATAACCAAAAGGTTGAGTTAACTCAAGCTGGTCAGCTCTTTGAGCACAGTGCACGGGAAATCCTCGGCCAATGGCATAGACTGCAGGAGGACATGAGTAACCTTAGCGGTCTTAAATCGGGGCGGTTGCGACTGGGTGTATGTCCTATGATGAGCAGTCTTATTATTGGTTTGCTCACTAGCTATCGTAAGCGTTATCCGGGAGTTGAACTACACATGTATGAGTACGGTGGATTCGGCTGCGAACAAGCATTGCTCAATAACAGTCTCGATATCGCCTTTACTGCGCTACCCACGACCCATGAGACAGAACTCGTCAACCAACCCCTGACTAAGTACCCTTTACTCGCATGCCTGCCTGAAGGACATCCCTTAGCCGAGAAAGACCACTTAAAATGGCAGGACTTCCAACCCTATCCTTTTATCCTCTACAACGAAGACTTCTCCCTTGCTAAACTGATTAATCGCCTCAGTCGCAAAGCAGGTGTTCAACTCAATATTGCCTTTCGCAGCGGTCAGTGGGATTTCCTTGCCGCCATGGTCGAAGCCGATATGGGCGTCGCTATTTTACCTGAGCCTATCTGCAATCGATTAAGCACCAGTAAACTGGTCTTTAAACCTATGCAGCCCGCAATGACATGGGATCTGGCGCTTATTTGGCGCCAAAGTTTACCTTTAACACCAGCAGCCAAGGCCTTGCTCGAATTGAGTAAACAAAAAACTGAAGGCTGAGAAAATAAAGCGAGAACTAATATTATTTTAAACAACGAGATACGAAACTTCGTCAGCCGTAGCGGGTGATTACAGTTGGATCTCTCCCATAAAAAAACCGCTGCGAGCCTAGAGGCCGACAGCGGTTTTTAAGGTAAGTTAAGAATTACTTCTTAGCTTCAGCAGCCTTACGTTCTTTAACTTGAGCAACAACTTTCTCAGCTACGCTAGCTGGACATTGGCTGTAGTGTGAGAACTCCATAGAGAACTGACCACGACCAGAAGTCATTGTACGTAAAGTACCGATATAACCGAACATTTCTGATAACGGTACGTCAGCTTTAACGCGAACACCTGTTACACCAGCAACTTGGTCTTTGATCATGCCGCGACGACGGTTTAAGTCACCGATCACATCACCCACGTTGTCATCAGGGCTGAACACGTCAACTTTCATGATTGGCTCAAGAAGTTGTGGTTTAGCTTTAGCGATAGACTGACGGAAAGCGCCTTTAGCAGCGATTTCGAACGCGATTGCTGATGAGTCAACTGCGTGGAATGCACCGTCAGTTAATTCGAACTCAACGTCTAACACTGGGAAGCCAGCGATAGTACCTGTGTTCATCATGCTCGCGAAACCTTTCTCAACTGCTGGCCAGAATTCCTTCGGAACGCTACCACCAACAACTGAAGATTTGAACACGAAACCAGTGTTTGGCTCACCTGGGCGGATGATATATTCGATCTTACCGAATTGACCAGAACCACCTGATTGTTTCTTGTGAGTGTATTGATCTTCAACCATTTGAGTAATGGTTTCACGGTAAGCAACTTGTGGCTCACCTACGATCAATTCAACACCATAAGTACGCTTCAGAATGTCTACTTTGATATCTAAGTGAAGTTCGCCCATACCTTTAAGGATGGTTTCACCTGAATCTTCGTCAGTTTCTACGCGGAATGATGGATCTTCAGCGATCATCTTACCGATTGCGATACCCATTTTCTCAGAACCGCCTTTATCTTTTGGCGCTACTGCGATAGAGATAACTGGCTCTGGGAACACCATAGCTTCTAAGGTAACTGGGTGTTTCACGTCACATAAAGTGTGACCAGTTTGAACGTTCTTCATACCCACGATAGCGATAATGTCGCCAGCTTGAGCAGATTCAATTTCAATACGGTCATCAGCTAGCATTTCACACATACGGCCGATACGTTCAGTCTTGCCAGTCGCGCTGTTCAGGATGGTATCACCCTTCTTCAGACGGCCTGAGTAGATACGTACGAAAGTCAGGGCACCGAAACGGTCATCCATGATTTTGAACGCTAACGCTTTTAATGGCTCATCAGCAGAAACGATAGCGAATTCGCCAGTTTCGTTGCCTTCTTCGTCAGTTAATGGCTGTGGTTCAACTTCGTCTGGTGCTGGTAAATAATCAACAACAGCATCAAGAACCAGTTGCATACCTTTGTTCTTGAACGCAGAACCACAGTATGTTGGGAAGAAAGCCATAGTACGAGTACCTTTGCGGATACAACGCTTGATATCTTCGATAGATGGCTCTTCGCCTTCCATGTACGCTTCCATCACAGCATCGTCTTGCTCAACGGCAGTTTCGATCAGCATTTCACGGTATTCTTCAACCATGTCAACCATGTCAGCAGGTACATCTTGGATATTAAAGTTTTCTGGTAAACCAGACTCATCCCACACGTATGCTTTACGAGATAACAGATCAACAACACCAGTGAATTCGTCTTCAACACCGATTGGCAGAACCATAACCAGTGGAGTAGCAGCTAATACGTCTTTAGTTTGCTTAACTACGCGTAAGAAGTCAGCACCCATACGGTCTAACTTGTTTACGAAGATAATACGCGCAACTTCAGATTCGTTCGCATAGCGCCAGTTAGTTTCTGATTGAGGCTCAACACCGCCTGAACCACAGAATACACCGATACCGCCATCAAGCACTTTCAGAGAACGATAAACTTCAACGGTGAAGTCAACGTGTCCTGGAGTGTCGATAACGTTGAAACGGTGATCTCTCCAGAAGCAACTTACAGCAGCAGACTGAATAGTAATACCGCGCTCAGCTTCCTGTACCATGAAGTCAGTGGTAGATTCGCCATCGTGAGTCTCACCGGCTTTATGGATTCTTCCTGTTAACTTAAGGATACGCTCGGTGGTCGTGGTTTTACCCGCGTCAACGTGAGCGAAGATACCAATGTTTCTGTATTTGGATAATTCGGTCATGATTCAACTTTAATGAGTAGTTTAAGAAGTAGACGGAGTATGCGACAAATACCGACACACCGCACATCAGATTATTTTAGGCGCATATTGTAAATTGGAACCCAGCTACACGCAAATGGATAGCGCACTTTTTCACGATAAAGTCGCGTAATAATTTAAGGAAATCGCCATAAATACGAACTAAAACAGATAAGTAAAACACTTTAGCTTATTTTTCACTCAATCAATAAAAAACCTTAAATAAACCTCATTTTAATGGGATAAAGCGATTTTCAAGGGATTTCTATCATATCGTCAGTACAAACATCATACATTAACCTGCAAGCATGGATGCTAGAACAATCATGTTATACCTATCTCCAAAATAGAGATGACATCCGCGACTCACTTCAATCGCAGTCTTTTAGCCAAATAACCACAAATCAGTCTTGAGTAAACCCTTACGTGTCGATGCACATTTGATTACGCCCTTGTGCTTTAGCACGATAAAGGGCTCGATCTGCCCGCTCAAAACACAATTGTATAGGTTCGTTTTCTGCGAGCTTAGCGACACCAAAACTACAAGTTAAGTGAACATTGTCAGTAAATTGATAATTGTTAATCCTCTGCGCAATCCGCACACACAAGCTTTCAACTAATGGCAATGATGACTGTTGGCAGAGGATAACAAATTCTTCGCCACCCCAACGTGCAACCACATCAGAATCACGCACACAGTGCTGTAATACCTGTGACACTTGCTCAAGAATGCGATCGCCGACGTTATGCCCTAGCGTGTCATTAATCTCTTTAAAGTAGTCGATATCAATCATTACAAGGCACATGCCTGCCCCAGCAGATTTATCATGCTGCTCGTTATTAATAAAAAAGCGATTAAAGTAATGTCGGTTATACAATTTAGTTAAGGGGTCGTGGGTAGATAAAAATTCGAGTTCGGCATTTGACGCTTCAAGCTGTTCGCGTAAAGTTTCCAACTGTTTATTCTTATCGGTTAATCTTCGATTATATTGACTCATAAAGTAAGTTCTCGCCCCCAACATTAGGAGCAACAGACACGTAGCGCAGATAATTTGATACACAAGCGAATAGTTAGTCTCATCTATCACAGTCACATTATTCCACTTCTGATAAATCGTGATCCGCTCTTGCTCACTCACAGTGTTTAAGGCTTTATTTATCACAGGTAACAAGGACTCTTGACCATAAGCGACCCCCATCCGTAACTCATCTTCCGGCCCGCCCCAACCCGCAATTTTTAAATGTTCAAATCCCATTTGTTGAATGTAAGCGTTAACCGAAAACATTGACCCAACAAACAGATCTGCACGTTTATCCAGAACCGACTGCAATCCCGCAGGTTCACTGGCAACAGTAAGCATCTCTATCTGAGGATAATAATGCTGAATATACTCAGCTAAACGATAACCTTTGGGCACGGCTAAAATACGCGTATTGATATTCTCCAATCCTTGCAGAAAAGGCTGTTCTTTAAGTGAAACAAGCACATTGGGTGAGCGGAAATAGACATCACTGAAGTGCAGATAAGTCTCGCGTATTAGCGTTTTATTCAACATAGGGGTTAAATCGCACTGACCACTTTGCAAAAAAGATAAAGTTTCGGTCCAAGAAGATGTCGGCACTAGCTGAAACTTAAGGGAAGAATGTGACTCAACATGACGAATATAGTCCGATGAAATCCCCAGATGCTTACCTTCTCGTATTCCTTCATAGGGCAGCCAATCAGGATCAACGCAATAACGGACTATCACAGCAGACTTGACGCTAACATCTTGATCCGCAAGTTTAGTACTAGACACCAGGAAACGATCCGCATTCACCAGTAATGGCATACACAGCAATAGCGACACTAACCTCAATAAGCCACGCAATTCCATTGAAATTTCAACCTAAAAGCTGATGCTAGATGGGGAATGTAAAAAAGTGTATACGTGAAAACCACACAATACCAATTCCCATCATTGCTTATACGAAACGCTCGTTTGTCCATTGTGTCTTAACGCCTTCGTACATCAGCAAAACTTATCTTCATAAGGTGATCAGTTGATGGGAAAGAACGTTGCTAAGTTCACTCAGTCCTAAATTCACTCAATCTGAGTTTGGTATCACATTTAAAAAAGCCAATATTTATCGCTTGCTTCATCAGCAGGACTATCCTAAATAACCCCCCTTACTCGCCATCCAAAGCCATCACAGCGCCTTTTGCAAACCGCGATTATATGCAGCTGCACCTCGCCTTAACTTCTACAGCTACGTTCTTTGGCCGCTATACCGCGATCATGATGGACTGTGCGGGGGCATCAAATAAAGATGGCAGAAGATTTTATAATCTGAGATAAAACTGCAGCCTTATTCTCCGGAACTGAATCTGATAGAACAGTTGTCGCGGATATTAATAGAATTGATATAAAGCCAAATGGTGCAAATTATTCGTATCGTGGAAGGTAAAAAAGGGATTATCGAGAGAAAAATAGGAGGAAAACTGACTAATTGAATAGACACTAGGCTGGATTTCACAAATTACAGACGCAAAAAAGCCAGCTTATTCAGCTGGCTTCGTTACATCTCAATGAGATAATTAGGCGCTTGGCGATGACCTACTCTCACATGGGGAGACCCCACACTACCATCGGCGCGTTTGCGTTTCACTTCTGAGTTCGGGATGGGATCAGGTGGTTCCACAAGGCTATTGTCACCAAGCAAATTCTTACTGGTTAATTGTCCGTCTGACGGCATTGTTTCCTCGCTACTGTGCTCATGTACTAACGTACACTCCGCGCCTCGCTCGTCACGGCTTTGTCAGCCTAACAATTTCCTGCGTAATT
>NZ_JAKKRM010000022.1:0-65336 GCF_025654295.1 Shewanella sp. SM23 | reverse complement strand
CATCGAGCGCACAATAAACCGTTGTTGTGTGTCGGTTTTAAAGCGCAGGTATTCGATGATATCGGCTTCACGGTCACAAACCGAAATCACCTTCTGCATCTGTGGTCCCAAGCGAGTCGCCATCGCTGCTGAAGCCCGTTGCCATTTGTAACTTTCTTTCTGTTCATAATCACGTTTGGCACGTTGTTTTTTCTGGCCATAGGCTTCGCGGTCGCGTGCCCAGCGATGCTGCTCAATCAGTCCAACGACTTGCTGCGCCTTGGGGGCAAACAATAAAACCGTGTGCGCTTCCAGTCCACTGGAGTGTTTGTGGGCAGTGGTGTGTCCAAGTTCTGCAGCGACACTTTGATGGGTGAATTCCAATGACGTGGTGTCTTCCAGTGCCAGCAGGCAGTCAAATGATCCGCAGGCCTGCACTGTGGCAGCAAAACCTGCCTCAGCAATCGCTGCCGGACTGATATGCTCGTTACGGACAAAGCGATAAGCGGCTTCAATGTCTGCACTGGATGAAAGGGATTGCACGATAGATTGTCCTGTATGAGCTGCAAGTTGAGCCGCCAACTGTACAAGCCGTTTGGTCCTTCGTACATGGGGTGTGAAGCCCAATGGTACGAAAACGTACGCTAAGGCCATTTGTCCAGCTCCGGTGGTTGTTTCAGCGGCCTCAGTTGCCCATTTAGTACTTGTTCAGTAAGGGTAAACGAATAATGCCCCAACATGTTCACGTGTTTATGGCTGAGCGGAGATAATCTGGCTTCGTCTTCTGCTTTCACATCCTCGCCTTGCTGTTTCAAGTGATCAAGAGCGGCCTGCATATAGATTGTGTTCCACAGCACCAGCGCGTTAGTCACCAAACCCAGCGCGCCAAGTTGATCTTCCTGCCCCTCTCGATACCGCTTCCGAATTTCACCACGCTGACCGTGGCAGATCGCCCGTGCGACCGCGTGACGGCTTTCTCCTCTATTCAACTGGGTCAGAATTCGACGGCGGTAGTCTTCATCATCCACGTAGTTCAGCAAGTAAAGTGTCTTATTGATACGGCCCGCTTCAATAATGGCTTGTGCTAGGCTGGAAGGCCGCTCACTTTTCAGTAGCGAACGGATCAGCTCGGAAGCCTGCACTGTACCCAGTTTGAGCGATCCCGCAATGCGCATCATGTCATCCCAGTGTTGTTCGATTTTGTGGGTATTGACGCAACTGCGAGCTAGCTCATCCAATGGGCCATAGTCAGCGGCCTTGTCCACGCGCCAGAACACGGATTCACCTGCGTCTGCAAGACGCGGTGAAAACTGGTATCCAAGCAACCAAAATAAGCCAAACACCATATCGCTGGCACCGGCGGTATCGGTCATAATCTCCATCGGGTTCAAGCCGGTTTGCTGTTCCAGAAGGCCTTCCAGCACAAAGATGGAGTCACGCAGTGTTCCTGGGACGACAATGCCATGAAATCCGGAAAACTGATCCGAGACAAAGTTATACCAGGTAATGCCTCGGCTGGAGCCAAAGTACTTCCGGTTCGGCCCTGCATTGATGGTGCGGATCGGAGTGACAAAGCGCATACCGTCGGCGGATGCCACCTCTCCACCGCCCCACTTATTGGCCAGAGATAAAGTAGACTGGTAGTTCACCAGTTTGGCATTGGCCTTCACCAGCGTCTCGGCACGCAGGTAATTCTGTTTGACCCAGTTTAAGCGGTGTCGGGTTAATGCGGGTACTTGATGCTTAATCAGCGACTCTAAGCCGATGTTGCATGCTTCCGCCAAAAGCACGGCGCAGACGCTGACAGTCAGGTCTTCGGCTCGGGCATTAGATTCGCTAACATGGGTAAATTCATCGGCAAAGCCGGTATGGGCGTGGATCTCCAGCAACAGCTCCGTCAGGTCCACGCTGGGCACTAAGGATTCGACTTGTTGAGAGAGCTGCGTTAGGCTGGGCGGCTCATCCAGCTTAGCAAAGTTCGTGATGGTCAATGTGGGCCGTTTGCCGGACAGATCCAGCTCAACTGCTTTGTTGTTGTCGAAGTTGGATGCCACTTGTCTGTAACTTGCATCCAGTTGACGCACCAGAGCGTCAATCGCTTCTTGGGGATTGAGTGGATGACCGAGTGAACGGCACACCTGAATGCGGTTTGCTTGCCATTCCGGCCCTTGTAACAGCTTGGCCCGTGGATCACCCCAGCGGTCGCTGTTCTCTACGTAGATATCACGGCGGCGCAAACTGTCTTGTAACTTATCGAGAAAGCACAGCGTATAGCCTCGCTTGGTCACTCTATCTTCTTTGTCGAACACCAGGCGTTTCCATGGATTAGAGACAATGTCCAGAGGGGCTTCATCCAGTAACAGCTTGCGCGATTCCAACAGCCCACCAAGATATTGATGGGCTTCCAGAGTCGCCTTGCCTGCCGGAGCCGCTTTGAATACGATATCACGCAGTAATTTCGGTAAAAAACGCCTGACCCTGCCATATTGTTCCACCATTTCATCCTGAAAGTTATCATCGTAGGGGCGAGCAAGTTCATGGACGGTGGCAATGGATGTCGCCAGTTTTTCACGAGACATTCTGGCAAAGATAGCTGACCTCAGCTGCTCATCCTGCATGCTTTCAGTGAGTATCAGGGTGCAAACCTCTGCTAGGGCCAACGCAGATTTATCCAAATCCTTCAATGTCCTCAGACGTTTTTTCTGCCCCAACTTTTTCGCCTCACCGGCAATATGGGTGATCAATAAATCCAGCACATCCAAGGCTTCATCTAGGGCCACGGTCTCGTACGTCTTAGCGAAGGCGACTAAAATGGCAGTGCGCTTTTGCTCCGGCATGCGAGCTATCTTGTGCATGGAAATCATGCCTGCGTGACGGGCAATGTTTTTAAAGCGAACGGGAGGAATGCCGGTAAAATCCAGCTCATGCATGCCGAACGCTTTTAGCGCCTGATAACGGTCAATGGCCTCATTGAAAGCTGGACCGCTAATCGTCACCGGCCCCTTGCGGTAGCGGTCAAAGCGGGAAGTTCGTGTTCCCTCAGGAACTTGAAGTAAGGTCTCAAGCTTTGCGATCTGCTTCGATGTCGGCAACGCCGACAACCGTTGCCACAAGCGATTAGTAGCCCGTTCTCGTACCTCGGAAATCAAGCGCGTCAAAGTGGTTTCACCAGGCAAAAGGATTTTATGCTGGACGAGCCAGCCAGTGGCTAGATCGAAAAGTAGGCAGGGCCGCTCGTTGCTGATCCAACTGCGCGTGTAGAGCAAACGGCTTAACCGGAACGACCACGGCCAGCTGAATTCCCGGTATTGGTACTGATCCCGGATCAAGGCGGCGTGCTCCCTTCGTGTGGTCTCCCGTTGCGCATAGGTGGACAATATCGCAACATCATTTAGTCCAAGCTGTCGTGCGACAAACCATTGGGCGTTGACCGGAACCTGTGGCAGGTTGGACATGAAGGTCCCCAGAAATCGAACACAGCCCAACTGCAAAGCAACACCAAAACGGTTCTGATTGCCGCGCCGATGATTGATAAAAGCCAGATCAGCTTCATCCAGATGAAAGTAGCGGGCCAACTGCACTTCATTCGGTTCAGCAGAGAATTGTCCATAGTTGGCTTTCTGTTCCGAAGTTAGAAAATCGACGGGCATGCGTCCCCCAAACAATACTTGTTCAAAATGCGAGACATTCTTAGTGTCTATTAATTTATAACTTCGTGGACATCATAAATGCCTCGCTCTAAACTGTCTATTAATTCGTAAATAACAATATAATAGACACGAAGTCTAAAAATACGATTTAGGAGACAGTTTTACCATGAGACTATTTGGGTATGCCCGAGTGTCAACGAGTCAGCAGTCCCTTGATGTGCAGATGAAGGCACTTAAGGCTGAAGGTGTTCGTGCGAATCGCATTTTTACCGACAAAGTATCTGGCAGCCACCTAAACCGAGATGGCCTGCAGATGCTTCGGGTAAAGGTAGAGGAAGGCGATGTCATCCTAGTGAAGAAGCTGGATCGGCTTGGCCGTGATACTGCCGACATGATCCAGCTCATTAAGGAGTTTGATGAGCTGGGAGTGGCCATCCGGTTTCTTGATGATGGGATCAGCACCGAAGGGACCATGGGTAAGATGGTAGTCACCATCTTATCCGCTGTTGCACAGGCTGAACGCCAACGCATACTGGAGCGCACCAACGAGGGGCGTCTGGAGGCCAAGGCCAAGGGAGTCAAATTTGGCCGAAAGCCGACGGTGGACAAGACTAGAGTCCGCTCACTCTACGAACAAGGGAACGGTGCCTCGGAGATCGCCAGACAGTTGAAAATAGGACGTTCGACAGTCTATAAAGTGCTTGCATTGAACGAATAAGGGCTTTTTTAACAGCCCTTGCTCAATTCGTTACCCCGCGCAGCAGGACAGCTCTTTCACATCTTTGTTAAAGGTTTGGGCGCAGAGCTTAAGCCCTTCCACCATGGTCAAGTAAGGGAACAACTGTTCGGATAATTCTGTTACTGTCATCCGGTTGCGGATGGCTAAAGCCGCACTCTGGATCAGCTCTCCGCCTTCATGCGCCAGGATTTGAGCGCCAATCAGGCGTCCACTGACTTTTTCTACCACCAGTTTGATAAAGCCATCAGTGTCAAAATTAGCCAATGCTCTAGGTACGTTTTCCATGCTTAGTACCCGACTATCGGTTTCAATATATTGTGCTTTGGCCTGATCTTCAGTCAGTCCGACGGTCGCCACCTGGGGATCGGTAAAGATCACCGCAGGCATAGCGGATAGATCCAGTTTAGTCTCACCGCCTGTCATATTGATGGCGGCGCGACTACCGGCCGCGGCCGCGACGTACACAAACTGCGGCATGTTGGCGCAATCCCCGGCGGCATAAACACCTGGAACGCTGGTTTCCATACGCTCATTGACGATGATCACGCCATTTTGCTCCGTCTTGACGCCTACCGCATCGAGGTTAAGCTTGCCTGTATTGGCATGACGGCCTGTGCTGATCAACAACTTGTCACAATGCAAAGTGCCAGCCCCAGCTTCTGATGAGAGAATTTCAAGAGTAAACTGCTGCCCATCATAGGAAACACTTGAAGCCTGGGTATGATTCAGAACACGAATGCCTTCTTTTTCAAAACATCCTGAGAGTTGTTCACCGAGCAAGGGCTCCTCCCGATAGAGCAGTGTGTGTCTGGCCAACACGGTTACCTCACTGCCTAATCGGCGATAGGCCTGGGCAATTTCCAGTGCCACGACTGACGAGCCAATCACCACCAGATGTTGAGGCATTTCTTCGGCAAAAAGAGCCTCGTTGGAAGTCCAATAGGGTGTCCCGCTCAGTCCTTCGATGGGAGGAATAGTCGGCGTCGATCCGGTCGCAATCAGGACCTTATCAGCGTGAACCTGCTGCTGCGTACCATCGTTTTGACTGACGATTAGTGTGTTAGCGTCCTTGAATCGCGCCCAACCTTTGATCAGACTGAGCGCAGGATTGGCGTCCAGAATATTCTGGTATTTGGCCGCACGCAGCTCCTCGACCCGCGCCGTTTGCTGCGCCAACAACAGTGAGCGACTCAGTTGGGGGGAATGATTTTCCAATCCCGCAAACGGGTTATGACGCTGCTGCTCTGCCAGTTGCGCAACCCGGATCAGGATCTTTGACGGCACACAACCAACGTTGACACAGCAGCCGCCAATGACATCCGCCCCTTCGATGAGCGTCACTTTAGCACCGCCTTCGGCTGCCTTGATGGCGCAGGCAAATGCCGCTGAACCGCTGCCAATAATAGCCACGTGCAGTTCTTCCGTATCCTCATCTTTGGTTAAGCGTGAGTTATTGCCCAACGCAACGACTTTAGCCTTATAGCCCAGCGTGGCGACAGCATCGAGCAAGGTTTTCTCATGGATATCTGTGTCGGTTTCGATGACGGCATTAGCCTCGTCATAAGAGACCATTGCGCTGCTAACGCCCGCAACGGCTAGCAGGGCCTCCTGAACATGATGGGTGCAACTTGCACAAGTCATCCCAGAGATAGACAGTGTGATCATAGGCACCTCAATTAGCTTTGTTTTTTATCGTGGAGGGATAACCAGCATTGGTGGTGGCTTCAATCAACGCATCGGCACTTGTCTTTTCATCATCAAAGGTCACCATGGCTTCTTTATCCTCATAGCTGACCTCCGCACGGGATACGCCATCGACTTTAGTCAGCGCCTTTTTCACCGTGATCGGACACATGGCGCAGTTCATGGTGGGTAAATCTAGGGTCACGGTTTGCGGTTTGGCCCAGGCCGTCAAACTTGTGACAAAGAGCATTAACACAAAGGTAAGTTTTTTCATGGATTATTCTCCAGCAGGTTGTTGGCATTCACTGTCAGGCAATCAAGGGGATCCAATAGCTACTGGTCACAAGTACCAGCGCGAGTAGAGCTGTTATCCAAAAGATGACTTGACGGCGTTTACGTACTTGCAAAACGGCACAGGCAGTGCCCGATTCGCAGGCCTCGACGGGACGGTAAACCTTCCACCCAGCCCAACTGAAGAGAACCAGCACAGCGAAGATGAAAAGGGGGCGATAAGGTTCGAGCAGAGTGAGATTACCGATCCAGGCGCCACCAATACCCAGCGTCAGCAACAGGAAGGGGCCGACGCAACACAGTCCTGCGCCGATAGCCGCCGCAATACCGCCGAATATTGGCAGATTGGCATCGTTTTTTGACATGACTCACTCCACTTGGTTTGTTCCAGTAAAGTCAGTCTAAACGCCGTACTCTAGTACGGAGTCAAGCAGGAATAAACTCAGCGCGATTTTCTATCCTCAGGAAGAAGGGAATCGATAATGGGACAATGGGTTTGGTCAGGATTAGCAGCGCATTGGTTCAACAAATCATTAAGGACGGTTTCCAAGCGACGCAGATCAGCCATCTTGGCACGAACACTGACAAGCTTGTGAGAAGCCATGTCTTGTACTTCTTGACAGGGAGTATTATCTAGCATCAGCAGATGGGATATTTCCTCCAAAGTAAACCCCAGTTCCTGGGCACGCTTGATAAACCGGATCCGGTTCAGGGTTGTCACTGGATAGCGACGATACCCCTCGGTTGGTTTATCAGGTTGTTCGATAAGACCACGCCGCTCATAATAGCGGACAGTCTCGACATTAACACCTGCCGACTTTGCTAATTGACTGATTGTGTACATTTGGGCCTTGCTCTCCGTACTTAAGTACGGTGGATTGTAATCCTAAAGCAGATAAACCCCAATAAAACCTTAACGTACGTTTTCGTTCTGTTGGACTTCATACCCCTGAAAGTGCCACGAACAGTCAAACATCTGGGTAAGTAAGGGCTTAGCGTGCTTTATTTTCCGTTTTCTGAGGCGACCCCTATCTGCGCGCATCGACAGATGAACAAGATGCCAATCGAGCCAGAAATGAGTTGGTTCAGTTTTCAGAAAGTAAAAATGTTCGCATAGCCAGTTTTTATACTGAGACGCAATCAGGGGCGAAAATTGAACGGCCTGAACTTGGTCGCTTAATCATGGACTCTCACCCTGGCGATGTTTTACTCATAGAAAAAGTCGATCGATTGTCTCGCCTCCCCTTCGAGCAATGGAAGGTCCTAAAAAGTAAATTGGTAAAAGCCAATATTCATATTGTTGTCGTTGACCAGCCAATGACACATGGGATCTTAAATAGCACAGAAGAACATACCATGATCGCAAAGGTACTGACTGAGTTCATGATTGATTTAGCCGCGGCCATGGCCAGAGATGATTACGAGACAAGAAGAAAGCGACAAGCACAAGGCATCGAAAAGGCCAAAACCTTAGGCAAATACCTTGGGCGTCAGCCTAACCATGGATTGAGGCAAAATATTCGGTTACTACTCGATGAAGGGAAAAGCTGGTCACAAGTGCAGAGTCTGCTTAAATGCAGTCGTTCTACCATTGCCAAGGCAGCTAAGTTGAATGAGCTAAAAACCGATGAATCAATTCTCTAATGATTTGATTCATTCTAAGGCAAAAAAAAGCCCCGTTGGAAGGAAGATACGGGGCGAAATGGGTCTGTTTTGAGGACAGCGTGATCAGTCTGGTGTAGAGTGATTCACGACGCAATTTTTTAAAGTACATTCATAATGTATGAATAAGTGATCCTGACTTAGTTTATGAGGAATCATCCAATCATCTTGATATTTACATATTAAAAAGCCACTACTTTTTAATAAAGAAAGTTTGACCTTTAGAAAGACCTTTACCCAATTTTACGCCTATATTTTCAGGAGAAGTTACGACTAAACGTTCAAATTCTTGATTATCCTTTTGAATTCCCAATATTTCTTTTTTTAAATATCCACCATCATTCAGCTGAACAATGATATTATCACCTATGCAAATTTCATTGTTTTCAATCTCAAAACACAAAACTGATCCAGCTTTAAAGATCCCTTTTACATTCTCAATTTTTCTATACAAAATATCAGCTTCAAATTGAATTTCTCTTTCGACAAGTGTTTGAAATACCGCCCGACCATACTCTTCAAGGAAATTAACGTATACGCTAAACCCTGAAACATTTAGTATGTCATCTATATTCTCACCATGAGCTATATCATTTCGTCGAGCTACAAGTTCATCGATCAAACTAAATAATTCATCACCCTTACTTGCAATATTTGAAGGCCCTCCACAGAGAAACCCACCTTTTCGCTGACCTACGATTTTTAGTCTATTTGTCAGTTTTATATCTAAATAATTAAAAGCTTCAACTATTTTTGAATGCTTTAGATTTCCAGAATGGAGATAAAATGCATCGCCATTAAGTTCAAAATCAAGAGGAGTATCAATGCAAGAGCTGAGCCTTGCGAGAATTTGTTCCCTCTTTAAACCTTCATATTTAGCAGACTTTTTTTCGATAACAAGCATTAGTAGTTTCACTGACAATTGAAAATGATCATCACGAAATTTTTCACTAAAACCGCTGTAATTCGATATTAATTTAGGTAAATTATTGACGTACTCTCTAATCCATAGGCCAACATGTTTCTCCAAAACTCCGTATAAAGATATTGTAATCGACTTATACTCAAATAGTTTTTTGGAGACTCCAAAACTATGCAAATGCTGTCTAAAATCAATAATTGCCGCATCTTCGGATACTCGATTATTAATTTCAATGCCATTAACCAAATCGATATATCTCATATACTCTCGTATATCATTAAGATCATCAACAAATAACTGCAAAGTACTATCACGCATCCAACCCGCCTATTTTAAATAGGGTGACAATAAATTATCAAAATATTCAATTCTCATTTTAACTACTGAAGGAATTGTATTTCTTCCATAAAAAATCCTTTCACCATCCACTTCTGTTTCATTACTGTATTTGTTAGCTTTAATCTCATCTGAAACAAGTAAAAGTTTATCTTTTGATTGAATATGCTTTGCAATTGACTGCATTAACGGATCATAAATTGTTTTTTGAGGTTTGGTTACTCTCCTTTCATATACAGGTGAAAAGAATGCCTCCTCACCAAATATTGCATAAGTCGTATCTATTGTATCATTAAATAATTTTTCTAATGATTTTAAGGTTTTAGTTGAAAACTTATTAGCTTGTTTTAAATAATCATCCAAGAATTCCTCGACTGTACCAGTAAGAACATCAATAAAGCGGTATGCAAAAAAACGAAGAACTAATTCTACGTCATCCATTCGCCTATAAGCTTCACTAGTAAGAAGTTCATCTTCCCCTGAACTTTCTAATGGAATCCCCCACATTATTCTAAACTTTTCATTTTTTGAAAGTTTTAAACATAATTGGTTGAAGCTCCCATTGTATAGTGCATTTCTAGTCTCTTGCGGTGTTAATTTTTCCCCTCCACTATTTAACCGCTCAAACACAATCTGCTTTAGCGTTTCAGCCTCTTCTGGTGTTTTTGCTGTTTCTTCAAGTAGCACGATAGATGATATATACCTTCTATCTATACCTTTTTGTATCTCCTCGGGTAGTTCATCATATAATTTACCCTCTAACTCTTTCCAATACCCGAGTTCTTCTAATGCAAAACTTCCACTATAAAAATCAAAAATTGTAGTTAAACGCTGTAACCCATCCATAACTTCAAATTTTGAATAATCATACTCATAAAGAAAAATGGGAGGGAGTGGCACATTCATTATAAAAGATTCAATAAGTCTGGATTTTCGACCGTTATCCCATCTTTTTCTTCTTTGATATTCTGGGTTTAATTTATAGTCCCCCCCCTCAAGCATAGACTTTATACTTTTTACAGGGTATCGCGCTTGTTCAGTGACAATTCTAATTTCGCCTCTCTTGTACTTCGCATTTATATCATCGTCGGACATATCTACTGCATTTACTTTTATTTTTTCTCTTTTAAAAACTTCACCGTCTATTTTTTTCATTTTCCCACCTATACTTTTTAAATAAAAATATTAATTTAAACCAATCAAACTCAAATATCACCCTTGGGCTGTCAATGCATTTAAATTAACAAGTTAAACACATTTTCGCCCCAATCACTGCTAACGCTTTGATTGCAATTTTTCCAAAATCCAATTTCCTCAAACCACCTTACTTAACTTATTTTAAGTTCAACCGTATTTCTTAACTATCATTAAGAAACGTCATTAATTCTCATAGCCTCGTAAGCGTCCCATTTTTCTTTGATTGCACCCTCATCTGTTTTATGAAGGCTTCTAATCACTTTTCCAGTAACTAGTGTAAACTCAACATATTGTAATTCGTTAGCATTATCAATAATGTTTTCGATGGCTATTACACCCTCTAAATCAATTATTTGATCGCTGTTACTTATAAATAATTTTCTCATTACACCCACCAAAATATAACTGTAGTAATCGATAAAATAAGGCATAACCTACATATAGTAATTACTCGCAACAAACCCTGTTAAATTAATCTTAACTTTTTGAATTTATTGCAAGTTATCAGCTTTATAGCAAATTCACCATCATTAAAAGTGTATATGTAGATTTTACTATCCAATTCAATCACGATAACATTTAAGTAGTTATTTTTAAAATAATTTTAGATATCACGCTTCAATTTCGATTTTATAACGCTTAAAACCAAGAAATTTTGAATACCATTGTACGACGGCTCAGTTTCGTGAATAGCAGAAACTGAACTCAAATGTGCTTCTGTAGTGGTGGATGAGCTCGCCAATGTGTTGATAAATGCACGAGACGAACTCGTGTGTAGCGCAAAGGCCATAAGGACATTTTGGTTAACGCCGTGAATATCGGGTGCGAAAAGTTCTTTGTAACACAAGCTAAGCGCTTCGTGTTTTGCAACCAGCTTAGCTACACATCCGAAATCTACTTAGTAATCTTGTTTAAACAAAGAACATTGATGTTTCAGCTCCTCTAACACACTTTGTTGCAAAAGCGTGTTAGTCCCAAGCCTACTTAGAATGACAGGATTTCTTTATGAACCAGACTAGGAAGTCTGACAAGGGAATCAGTCTGTCTTAGAGTGATTAATGATGAAAATCTACTGAATACCATCAATTTTACACTGTAAATTATTCGGGCCAATGAGAACGATCTTATCTCCGCTAACACCTCTTTTTAGTAGAAACTCAGTATTACCATTGTCATAGTAACTAACAATTATAGTCTTTGCCCCTTCCTCTATTTTCATCCATTGGTTAGCTGTGTTCATACACAACAAATTACAATCCTGTACTGCGCACTCGATTTTTTTTATCAATGGATTTTCATTCGCTAACGCCGAAACACTCAATACCGCAATCATTAATCCTAATAAATATTTCATACTTATCCTAAATTTAGTTAGTCCAACACATATTATATTGTGGTTAAGTTCAAGTAAATCAAGGTAAAAGTTATCTATTGCTTACAAAAATGCAATGCGTCACATATGGAGTTACCCATTAGATAACCAAACATCGGTTATCTTAAAGTTACCTATTACATAACTTATTTGCGGTTATCTATTGGTTATCCTTTACATAACTATCAGGTGTGTTAAAGTTAGCTAATAGGTATCTAAAGGTTATCCGCCTAAAAGGTTATCACTTAGTTATCTTTTTTGAGGGTAACTTTTGGTTATCTTTAGACATAGACAATTAAGATAACTAACAGTTATCTTTTTAATAAGGAATGAATATGCCAGTTATCTCATGTGCTTCAAGTAAAGGCGGTGCAGGCAAGACTACTTCAATCGTTTTGTTGGCTGGGGAACTAGCACGACAAGGCCTAAATAAAAATATCAAAGTAGCATTGATTGATGCTGACCCTAATCAACACAGCGCAGCATGGGCAAAACTTGAGGGTGTGCCATCAAATATAGTCTTATATGAAAATGTTACCGAAGATACGATCCTCGATGTTATTGAGTTAGCACAAACACAAGCACAATTCGTTCTAGTCGATCTAGAAGGTGTTGCTAGCAGTGCAGTTGTTGGTGCAGTAAGCAGCTCAGACTTGGTAATTATACCGTGCCAAGCTTCTCAAAATGACGCTAAAGAGGCAATTAAAACTGTTAAAACAATCCGTTACGCATCTAGAATAGCTAAACGGAACATTCCATTTTCCGTACTATTTGTTAGAACTCAGGCTGCCATAATTACTAAAACTAGCAAATATCTTACAGATTCCTTTACCGAAGCCGGAATAGATATTTTCAAGAGTGCATTAGTAGACAGAGAAGCATTTAGAAATATTTTTTCATTTGGTGGAACAGTCAATTCAGTTCAAGCAAAATCGAAAAAAGAGCAAGAAAGTTTAGATAAAGCCGCTAATAATGTTCAATCTTTAGTTTTGGAAGTCAAACAGCTACTAAAAGCAAATTTAGGAGAAGTTAAATGAAAAAAGCAGAACGTGCTCCACTTATCCTAGACGATGATATCGATCTTTCTGAATTAACATCTACAAACTCAAAAAGATTAACACCAAAAGAACAAAGTGAAGTTTATGCAGGTAGTGAAAAAATTGGATTTGTTAGCCGGCAAAGTTCGAGAAAAAGAGTTTCACCATACACCGCTCAGTTTGGCGGAAAATGTAGGGTAGGGATGAAAGCATTATTTCAAACTATTGCTACAGAAATGGATAAATATGATACGGAGACCTTGGAACTCGCGATATTAGCACTTATTGAAAAGGAGGGATTAGAACACTTAAAAGTACAATATGAAGAATTAGTTAAATAAAAATGTTGGCCCATGGTGATGGTTCAGATCACCACAGGCCAGTGCCACAACCTAAAATTGGACTCTCAACTTATGACACGAGCACAGTATAACGAAATAGCTAAAACTCGTCTAATCGACTTACCGTCAATACCTATTGACACCTTAAACGCATGGCTTAGAACTAAATCAGATTGGTTTAAGGCGATACTATTAAAACAACGTAATTTGATGATAGCCAAGCAATGGGAAACTATTAGATAACCAATCTACGGTTATCTAATAGATAACTACAATAAAGATAACTAAATGTTATCTTTATTGGCCTTACCGAAGTATGGCATCTAGAGTTACTTACATTTGTACTATTTTCTAAAATTGTTTAATTCTCATATCACTTAAGCATGAAGAGGGTAGGGCTTGAGCCCTAACTTTAATCTAAGATAAAGGCCAGGAGTAAACATCTTATCTGTCTTAGGCTTTTCCCATTATTTTCAATTCTTAGTACCTTCATCTTTTAAGATCTGTGCCTAATAACCTTACCTATTATTTACCTCAATAAAATGGTTGAACCATTTTATATGATTCAATGGCATTTGCTTTTAATAATCAGCGTTTCATTGAGCTTTCTCGTCACTTTGGCACTTTGTTTGCAAAATCCCTTCTGCTAGACGCTTTTTCTTTAGCAACGATCTTAACAGCGCGTTTGAGGTTTAACGGTCGTAGACAAAAATAACTTACAGCGCTGCTCTTAATCTTTTGTAGAAGCGACTGATTTATCAGTCATCATTTTTAAGTCTTCTGCTATAGATCTTTTTATCTTTCATTTTTTAAAGCTAAAAATCAAAGGAAGAGAAAAAGATTTTAAGACTAAAGATCACAACTAACTTTGCAGTTTTTTTTTGTACTCTAAGTTATATAGATGATGAACGCATCTATGTATAAAGCGAGATCTAACCGATGTAATTTGACTCAGTGAAGTTAAAGAATGATGAACGTACACACCAAACATTGGGTCAAAGACGGGCTTAAGAGCCATTTAGGCATGAGAAACATCAGTTAAGCACTGATAATAGGTAGGTGATGAGAAAAGGCTAAGATATTAGTTAGGAGGTACGTAGTAAGCTTCGCGTTCATAATGAGAGCGAATAAGTGCCAACAATTCTTGAGACGGTTTTATGATTGGCATATTTTGACGAAGAGAACCATCGCGACGATAGCGTGAACTCGCGTAACGAGGTTTTTGCTTAAATGATTTTCCTGCCAGTTTCAGATCTACGTTATGCTTCGCAGCTGCTGTTCTTACAGATAATCGGTCAGCACCCAACATTGACATAAGCTTTGTTGATAAATACTTATGGCTCGCTTCTGCATGAAAAGAGGCAACGTGGCCATCTTCATAAATGCTCACAGTATGACTTTCAATATGGCCGCATTGAACTAATCGATTAACGTAAAAGTACCAGGTTGATTCTGGTATGTAGACACCGTGACGCATGGCCACTTCTTTACGGAGTTCATCATGAGTAACGTTCTTACCGCCCTGTCTAGTAGCAATGACAATATGACCGTTGTTGACATTACAGTTAACAACAAATGCAGACAGTATATAGCCTAATATTACTTTAGAACGTGCCTGAGTTTTCCCTCTGCACAATCCATCACCACGATCTAAAAAATCGTCACGGTAAGGCAATAACTTCGATTGCGTTAATAACGTTTGCACAAAGTCAGGTAAGCGCTTGCCTTTAAATCCAGCATAAGACGCAACTTTTGCTTTAAAGCCGACAGCCACACCTTTTTTCATAACGATGTTAGCTACGCTCTTAATTTCTGAATTTATCTTGTCGCGCTCTGCTTTTCTGGCGATTTTTAGCCGAATAGTTTCATCATTGACAGAATAAGCCTCTCCGTCTGGCAGTTCTGTGGCCAGACGCGACATATCAGCTTCATAACACGATAGGGGCGGGTTTTCATCGTCAAATGATGAATAGAGAAGATCTGATTGACTAGAGTTTTGCATCAGACACTATCCCACTGTAGCTCAGCATAGATCGCGAGATCTGGCGGCATAGAGGGTATATGTATCTGAGGATATGGATCTTGCGCTGCAAATGGCAGCCATGTAAGAAATTAGGCATTATTGTTGATTCCGAATGTTTTAGGGCTGTTTGAATGGTTAGTTCAAACATTGCCAAACACTATAATATGATCGATCGCAAAGATCAACGATCTTTCAATGTCTTGAATTTTAGGCACAAAAAAGCCGACCCATTCGGTAAGTCGGCTTTGTTGTCGAATGCTTCACGTCAGGGAACCACCCCCAACACACTCTAAACTTTGAAAAATACACTACATAGAAAACTATGTAGTAGCGTGCTATGTAATGCACTTTTGCTTCAAAATCTACTTCGTATTTTAATTGCTCATCAAAAAAATTGCAAGGCTAATGCAAAACAGATCAACTATGCATCTGAATTGGGGTCATACTTCAATTTTTCCATAACTGACTCTACTGTTAAAGCTGTAATTGTTTGATATTCACCATCTTTTACGGCTTTATCCATCAACTCCTTAAGCTTCTTCGGGCACCTAAATGTCACTAGCTCAGTTTTTGACGATGTAGGAGGGTTATAATTTTTTTTCATAATAATTCATTTTGTATTGACCGCCTCACTGTAATACAGTAACTTTCTGTAATACAGTAATCTTGTAATTTTATTCATGATAGAACATATCGAATTTTCAATAAAGAAGTAAAAAAATTATGCCTCTAAATAAAAGCGAGATCACTATTTTTAGGGAGTTGTTCCCTACTCTTACGCCACGGCAGCTAGAAGTGATGAAGGATTTTTCACTCGGGATGACACCATCTCAATTACAAGCCAAAGCTGACTGCTCACGCACGGCAATTGAAAGGCACCTTGCAGATCTCAGAGCTGAATTTGGATGCACATCATCTAACGAAATTAGAACAATATTTTTAAATAAACTATTGATACAAGTATTACGTAACTCAATTTAATTCATATTTCAAGTTAGGAATTTCCTAACTAATAACGAGATCTGTTTTCATTTATTATCTTCGCCGCGATAGTCGCACAACTAGATATAAATGAGGATTACATGTCCGATGGAAAAATTAACAAAAACCACTCAAGAATAGTAGTCATTCTTGAAGGTGAATATCACCATAAATTAGTTAATTCATGTCAACGCTCAGCACGTAGTAAACGAGCTGAAATACAGCTTCGAATTGAACATAGTTTATTAACTTTTGTCGATGCTCCGCCCAAACCAATTAACCAACAATGATTAAACAAGTAATTATATTTAATTACATAAATCTCACCTAAATATATGCAAAGGAAGTGTTATATGACAACTCTGAATCCGCAACAACCTAGCGCACAACAAACTGAAGTAAACGCAGAAATCCTAAGACTCGCAAAACATATACCTAGTGATAGCACCATATTTCTAATGCGTGTCATCGGCATATTTATCATTTGTGTGGTTGCTACTTTGATTATGTCTTGGGATGTACATGCTGCTGATCCTTTTGCACCGGCTAAATCTGAAATTGTTGATACCGTTGGCACAGGTTCAACAGCGCAATTTGCCATTCTCGTCGTGGGTTTATGTGCCGCTGCGATTACTGGCTTTTTAACCAAAAACTGGGGCGCAGCTATTGGGGCTTTTGTCGTTGGTATGATCTTCGTCAACGTGGCCTTAAAGGTTGTAGGTCTATAGGCCGTGGATAACCCCACTCAGTTTTTTAGCATCCCTAAACACCTCAATAACACCCCTACGTTATTAGGTTTTGCTATGGATGAACTTGTTCCTGCCTTAGTGTTTTTTGCCGTGTTATTCATGATGGATCACGCGCTCATTGGCATGGCGCTAGCCTCTTCATGGTTTTTAGGGATGCGCAGAATGAAATCACAATACGGCATGTGCGTGTTACGCCTCACCGCTTATTGGTATGCCCCTGCAGAATTTAGCGCATCATTTTTAAGACGAACGCCTGCGGCCTGTCGCCGCTACTGGTTACGTTAAATGATGTGAATTAGGGGGCCTATCCCCCTAAGGATGCCCCATGTTACAAAAGAACAAAATCGACTTTATCCGCATTGCAAAATCCCTCAACACGCTTCTGTTAATCGGCTTTACCGTAGCCATGATCAGTAACACGGTCCTAGCAAGTATTGTATGGATGGCTTACTTCAATAAAAGCCGCACCGTTGTGCCACCGACCATCAGCGCAGCCTTTACCGTTTCAGACACGTCTATAGATGAACCGTATTTACAGCAAATGTCCGAATACTTTGCCTTTCTAAAGCTCAATGTCACGCCCGCTTCGGTAGACCATCAGTACAAACAGCTCGCAAGCTATATCGATGAAGCTGATTGGCATCAGATGCAACCTTTACTGGTTGAAGATGCCGCCATGATTAAAAAACAAAACATCAGCAGTCACTTCACCATCAATGAAACCCAAATAGCCCTTGATGATCGTCTCGTCAAAATAACGGGCACGTTAAACAAATATGTGGGCAAACGCGCGCTAGAACCCGAAACCATCAGCTACATCATTGCCATGAATTATGACCATGGCCAACTGTCGCTCAAAGCCATTAAGAAAGTGCAAAAGGACGTTAAATAATGAAGATTGCTAACCCACTTGTTTTCGCAGCCTGCGCGCTTTTTCCTATGAGCGTGTTAGCGGCAAATACGCCCCCAAAACACTACGGATTCAATGACAGCGAAACGGTTCCTATCGAGCTGTCGAGTGTTGATATCAACCGCTTAGTCGTTGAAGGTGACAAAATCACCTCGATTGATTGTCCAGAAGGATTTTGCGTTGTCACTGGCACGAAATCGGATAAATCCGGTGCAGCGCGCGTTAACCTCAATCTGGCCATGCCATTCACAGCCTATGTATCAACTGAAAAGGGCAGACATTTCGGCTTATTCATCAGCCCTAAAGCCATTCCTGCCGTGACCTCTATCTTCACTGCAGAACATTATCGCGAAGAACAACCCTCCGTTTTCGATAAGAAAACCCCTTATCCCACCATGATGACCGAGTTCACCGCGCAAATGATCCGCTACCTCGCCACGGGTAAACCAATTGACGGTTATCGTGTGCATGTCGTCAATGATGACCTTGAACGCACCACGGTAGACAGTGAGCCTAGAGGCACGGAAACATCTATCGATGACGCGATGTTTACTCGCTTAAATGAGCAAATGCCCAAACCAGCAGAACTGACGACAGAACCTGCTTTCGTGTTCACTGGTAAGCATTTCAACGGCATCATTTATCGCGTAACCAATCACGCAGCACTCCCAGTCACCCTCACCACGGCGCAGTTCTATTCCCCAACGACACGAGCCGCTGCCTTATCAACCTATGAATTAGCACCACAGCAAACAGGCCACCTGTTTGTTGTATCGGGCGGGGAGAGCATGCAATGAAGCAACTCCTAGACTACTTCAAAAAAGATCCCGAAGCCGACTTTGAGCAAGGCAGTGCGTTAAATGAAGCCAATAAAAAACGCAATTGGGTGATTGCAGGGGTTGGGGCCACGGTACTCGGCGCCCTCTATTTAGCGGGCGACGCCTATATGTCTGCCCCAAAACGTGCCCCTGAAACCGCAGCGGGCAATCCTATCGATTTTGGTGCCGTGATTGATAAAGATTTCACCGAGAAAGACAATCAGTCTGCGCTCACCGCACAACAAATCGCCTTAGATAAGCAGCAGAAAGCGATTGATAAAATGCTGAAAAGCATGGAAGCCATTGAGCGCAGCAATGAAGCTAATCGCCTTGATTTAAAGCGTAATTTAGAGACGTTCCAACTGACCGTATCTGAAAAAATTGATGATAAGATTAATGCCGCTACCGCAAATGCAATGCAGCATAGCAATAACAATGTCACCGATGAATTTTCGACACAGGGCATTGATGCATCAGCCTATCCCGTTAGGCAAAGCACACGCTACTTGGGTGAACAAACGCTACCACCACGCCCGAGCGTGGGTGACGGACAAAGTGGGTATGCTGCCCCCTATCAAGGCGGCGCTATCCCGCCACCTGCAACCCAAAATGGCATCGATTCCTTTGCACTAAATTGGGAATCGCCAGAAGAAAACCTCCCCAAAAAACGCACCCCTGAGAACTATGTTCCTGCAGGTTCATTTGTGACGGCTGTCGTCACAGGCGGCGCAGATGCCAATGCGGGTGTGAATGGCCAAGGCGATACCGTGCCAATGGTATTCCAAACCATTAACCAAGGTGTACTGCCTAACGGCAAGCCCTCAAAACTAAACAACTGCACGATTTTGGGCGCAGCTTACGGCGAAATCTCATCGAGTCGCGGCATTGTGCGCACCACTCGCCTCAGCTGTATTTTTGAAGATGAAATCATCGACATTCCCGTCGAGGCGACCGTATTTAACTATGGCCGCAACGGTATTCGCGGTACTGCCATTATGAAGAACGGCAAAATCGTTCAGATGGCAGGGATTAGCGGCATTTTGACGGGCATTGGTGAGACAGGTAAGGCACTGAGCCAAACCACATCGAACTCAGCGCTAGGGTCAACCTCAAGCGTCAATGGCAGTGATGCACTGCTCAACTTAGCCGGCAGTGCCAGTTCAAGCGTGGGTAGCAAGCTCGCGGATTACTACATCAAATTAGCTGAGCAATACCACCCGATTATTGAGCTCAATCCGGGCAATACCGTCAACATCGTGTTTTTGAAAGGCTTCCCGCTCGATCCAGTTGGCATTCAAGAATACGAAGAAGCGCTAGCGCAGCAAGCCCAAAATCCTGTCAGTGCCACAGCGCAAATCCTCAACACTATCAGCAACCCACTGTTAGAACAGATGCCAGGGAATATTAAGCCGCAGGCCCAAGGCACAAACACGCCTACACCACAGCAGCAATATAACCAACAAGGCCAGCGCCCCCCTGTTAACTCAGCCTTTGGCCGTGCGAATTAATTCATTTAAGGAGTGACATTTTGAACACAATCATGAGCAAAAATGCATTACGTAACACCGGTATTATCGCACTGGCTTCATGGCTAGTGAGTGGCTGTGCGGCGGGGCTGGATAGTGACTATTCATGCGATAAAGTCGGCGGCATCAATGGCTGTACTAACATGATGGAAGTGAGGCAACTCACTGACAGTGGTGTGTTCAATCAGCCACAAGCACAAAGCCCTGCGGTGACGGCCTTAAGCGGCCAAAGCACAACTGCACTTCCCAAGCTCGCGAGCCAACAACAAGACTTTATCCCATTGCCACGCCGCGACCGCCACGGTGTACCGCTGCGCACCTCAGAGTCAGTCCAAAAAGTAACAATCTTCCCGTATCTCAACGAGCAAGGTGATTACGTTGATACCAGCGATGTGTACATCGTGGTCGATAAGAGCCGTTGGACGGGCAGACCTGCCAAATACATCAAGCAGGATTAAGCCATGAAACAACGTATTAAAAACGATCTCGGCGCACTGTATGCCAGCAGTAAACAGCAACACAACCATCTGCATCATGAATTGCCCTATCGCATTTATGATGATGCTGAACAAGTCTTTGAAAACGCCAATTCGCTTGGTTTTGGCTTTGCCATTTCGCTGTTTGGCGGGGCGAATGACGACTTGATCAAAACCATGAACGCCTTGGTGTGCACACTGCCAGAGGGCGACAAATGGCATTATCAATTCGTCATGGTGGGTAATAATCAAGTCGGTGAGCTCATCGAGCAAAATCAAGCGCTGCTCAGTGGCCGCAATGCCATTTGCGATAAATTTGCCTCAAATGAAGCTATCTATGCAAAACACAGTTCGACCAAAGGCTTTGGCACCAAGCTCAGCAGCGCATATCACTACGATCTAAAGAACACTAAAGGGTTTTTCTTTGTTTCAACCACCGAAGACATGCCAGCACTGCTGGATATGCGCCTTGGCATTGAGTCAGAGCTGGCGCAAACAGGCATGCACATTCGCCGCTTAGGCGCTGACGATTTGATTGAGCATTGCCGCGAGCATTTAAATTTTTCGCATCAACAAGATCGCGTTTCGCCCGCTAAATATAACGAGTATCAACCTCTCAACACCCAAATTCTCAGCCCTGACAGTGAGTTCATCATTAATCGTGATTCGGTCAATATCCGTCACACGCCGATGCAATCCGACAACAGTGTCGATACCACCTTAATCAATCTTGGGCTAAAGGGGCTGCCGAACGACTTTAGGCTATATGCGTTTCCCAACTGTATTGCATCACTCAGTTACACCATGAACAGTGTTCAATGTCCTTATCGTGTCAGCGTGTCTTTTTATATTAATAAAACGGGTGAGCAAACCACCCGTAACGACAGCAAAATTGGCTCACTAACGAAAACGGTCAACTCCCCTATGCGGTTGTTAATCCCCAGCGCCGCGGATGAACTGGCTGAACGCAAGGAGATACAAAAAGGACTCAGCTCACACGCCTTTAAAATCACCACCATGACATTGAATGTCACCCTGTATACGACAGAAGAGAAACAACGCCATGACACCTCAAAAGCGATTGCGACCTTCCGCACGGCAGGCATTGATTTAATCCGAAACAATAAACTGCAAGGCATGTGCACCCTGTCCACACTCCCGTTCTCAATGAGCGAAGGCTTTATGAAAGACAGCCAAAAAGCGGGCCTGTGTTTCATGATGAAAACCTCAAACTTGGTGAATTTCTTACCGATTGTTGCAGACTACAAACGCTTATCAGCAGGGCTACTCTTGCCAACAATGCGCCATCAAATTAGCTATTTCGATCCGTTTAACTGCGGCAGTGATAACTACAACATGGCGATTACGGGCGGCTCAGGGGCAGGGAAGTCATTCTTCATGCAAGCCTTGGTGAAATCTATTTTTGCCAAAGGGGGCAAGGCATGGATTTTAGACAAAGGCCAAAGCTATAAAAAACTCACTCAAACATTAGGCGGCGTCTATCTCGACAGTTCGCAGATTTTCCTAAACCCGTTTACCCACTTAGGCAAAGTATTAAGCGTGCGGGATGCGGGTACTTTTGGCCCAATCCTCGATGATGAAGGTCAAGCCATTGATCCCATCACCGAAGTGTTGGGAAACATCACCGCGCTTATCGCTACCATGGCATCACCTGATGAAAAGCTCACCGGATTTCAGACGGCATTACTCGGCGATGCTATTTTGCTGGCATGGCAAAAATGCGGTAACGACACGCTGATTGACGATGTACAAACGGCACTCTATGACATTGCCGCACAAAAAAATGACGATACCCGTATCAGTGATATCGCCGCGCAATTAAACAAGTTCTGCTCTAACGGCATTCATGGCGCAATTTTCAATAAGCCCTCGATGCTCGATCCCAATATCGATATCACCACGCTGGAACTTGATGGATTTAAAGGCGAGCTACAACGTCCGGTGATTTTCGCGTTGATGGTGACGATCAGCCAACAAATGTACTTATCGGGCCAACGTTCTATTCCGAAAATCTGTGTGATTGAAGAAGCGTGGTCGCTCATGAGCGGCGCGAATGCGCAAAGTAAGGATTTCATCAACGAAGGTTATCGCACAGTGCGTAAGTTCGGCGGCAGCTTTGCCACAGTAACGCAAGGCATGAACGACTTCTTTGCCAACGCCGAGGCCGAAGCGGCACTGAACAGTTCAGATATTCATATCACCTTGCGCCAAGGTGATGGCTTTGGGGATTTCTTGAACAAGCATCCTGACCACTTCTCGCCTTTCGAGCAACACATGATCAAGTCATTCCCCCGCGCCAATGATGCGGGTCATTCCTGCGTCATGCTCAAAGCGGGCGGGCTTGTGTCCTTTCACCGGATTTTTGCCGATCCATGGTCGCGCGCCATGCTCTCAACTGAACCCAAAGAGTTTGAATATTGCGAAAACTTGATTAAAGGCGGCATGCCGTTACTCGATGCCATTGAACTGACAGCCCAATATTTCTATCCCGATGATATGGCCCGCTTTGATGCCATTTTGTCCGCCGCAGCAACCCACAAAGAGGCCGCATAAAATGGAAAAAACCATCATACAATCAATTTTATGGTTGGTGACGCTGGGCGTCATGATAACCCTCTGGGTGACGCGCGAACCCAGTGTTGTCGAGTATGACATTAACGAAACCGTGGCCAGCTTTCACCAATCTATCGGTCAAAGCGAGCTATCCGACGAACAGCGTGAAAAAGAAATCACTCGATTTACCCAAACACTCGATGATGTGGTGCAGCAATACGCCATTGATAACCATGTCGTGGTGTTAGTCAGCCCCGCCGTCGTCAGTGGCGCCGTGAATATCACCCAAGAAATTCAGCAGTCACTACTGCAAACCCTTCAAGCGCAAAACAAGGCAAACCGCGCCCAAGTGAGCGAGGTCACGGCTAAATGAATAAATTCGCGCTTCTGATGTTGGCGCTATGCCCACTCTTACCGCTCAAGGCTGCGTCTATCGGCACCGTGGGACAAGTGTTCCCGATTGCTGAAATAGACATGCTGCAGTGGATTGAAAACCGTCTGCAGACCTTAGAGAAAACGGGTGAGCTAGACAGTATGCGCGAGCAATTCCAAGAGAATGTCAAAGCCGGTGTTAAGCGCCCTCGTCCGGTGGGGCTCATTACCACTAAAACCCCAGAGGTGTTTTTAGTCGATCCCACTTTAACGCTGGCCAAAGATATCAATGATGCAAAGGGCAACCTGATTTATCCCAAAGGGACGCGCGTAAACCCATTTGACACCAAGACATGGCCAGCATTGCAAAAGGCCAACGTCGGCAAGTTTGAGTTCAGTAAAACGCTGGTGTTTTTTGATGGGGATGATGTGCAGCAAGTGTTATGGGCCAAAGAGTTTGCAACAACCCATGACAAGCCACACACCATCAAATGGATTTTAACGGGCGGCGAACCCGAAACACTGCATGGCCAATTAGATGCGCGCGTTTACTTTGACCAGCAAGGAAACCTCAGCCGCGCATTAACACTTAAGCGCGTGCCGAGTGTCGTTAAGCAAGCGGGGGTGATGTGGCAAGTGCGCGAAATAGATGTGTCAAATTTCCCCGTATTCATGGAGGAAACAAACCATGCGACACATTAAACCTGCGCTGCTCTTAGCATTATTAATGGGAGTCATTCCCGCACAAGTCAACGCGCAAGCGGCCTGTACGGGTACGTTCGTTAACCCGATGACCGACATTTGTTGGTCGTGTATCTTCCCGATGACCATTGGCAGTGTGCCTATTATTCCTGGGAGCCTACCCGATACGCGCAACCCCGTATCACCCATTTCATTTTGTCCCAAACCGCCGCCTATTTTTATGCAAATTGGCTTGAATATCGGCTACTGGGAGCCTGATACCTTAGTGGACGTGACGCGCGTCCCTTACTGCATGGTCAACATGGGCATGAAGCTCGACATGAGTAATTCCCCCCAAATTGGCGGTCGCGTTACAAGTCGCGATAACGATGCCAGTGATGGCGCGTTTTATCATGGGCACTGGTACAAATACCCTGTGATCTATTGGCTGCAAATTATGCAAAGCGCAGCCTGTATGGCCACGGACAATTTTGATATCGCTTACCTAACAGAGATAGATCCACTGTGGGATGACGATGAGTTGTCTTTTATTCTCAATCCCGAAGCCATTTTATTTGGCAATATCGTGTCACAACTCGCTTGTGCCACCGAAGCCGTGGCCACTTCGACCAACAGTGTGTTGCCCTTTGATTTTCTGTTTTGGTGTATGGGCTCACAAGGCAGTGCTTACCCCCTGACTGGCACCACCAATTACCGCGACACGCCCATTCAGGCGGGTACGTTGATTTTAGAACGCCTGAACTACAAGTTGCATCGCCAAGGCATCGTATGGGAATCCCACGGTGAAGACGGCGCGATTTGCTATCAAACGCCGATGCCCCTCATGCCCAAATCCCGCTATCGCTACCAAATGACCAACACCATACCCGATGCGCTATGGGCGCACCCTTACACCACGACAACGGTGATCTGGGAAAGTGGCCACGATAACCCTGTGTCGGGTGACAACTTTGGCTTTATCAACTTCAAAAAACGCAATTGCGTGTTTTTGTGACCAATAAGGAGAGGGATTTTCGATGAAAAAGTTTGAGACCAAATTACCAACAACATATACCGCTTTATGCACAAAAATTGTGGATAACAGCCTATTTTCACGTTCATTTAAAGGCTTAGCCCTGCTCGTGAGCTTATGGTGCCTTGGATCAATTTCACAGGTGTTCGCCCAAACGGATTACAGTATTGACGAATTAAAAGCGCTGTCGATGCGAGAACGTCACACATTCCCCCCATTGAACATAGACCAAGCCGCGCTGTTTGATAAAGCTCGTCAGTTCGAAGCGCAAAGCAAAGGCCAATTAGACAACGCACTATCACCATTGCTCGATGCAAAGCCCAACCCCAGTGCCGATGCTAATGGTGTGATGGTATTTGTGTCGTTGGGTATGCCTGCGACCAGTTTGCAGCAGTTACTCATGCAAAGCGCAGACTTACAGGTGCCACTCATTGTGCGCGGTGTACTGCCTCAAGGCTTTACCGCCACCGTTAAACAGATGAATCACCTTATCGATAACAAAGGTAAAACCATACAGAGCGGTTTTGCGATTAATCCCCAGTGGTTTACGCAATTCGGCATTACCCAAGTACCCGCCTTTGTTGCTGTAAGACCCAACAAATGTCAGGCAAAACAGCCCTGCAGCAGCGATGACTTTGACGTGATTTACGGCAACGTTTCGTTGTATGACGCGCTGAACTTACTTGCACAACACGGCAGCATTCCCGATGTGGCAGCGAAGACATTAGCAAAGGGGGCGAAATGACTCAGTTGAATAATGCCTTAATCCTCAGTGCCATCCTCACATTGAGCGCCGCCTTGCCTGTTATGGCGGCCAACAGCGAAAAGGATTACCGCGATAATGTGCAGTGGGCCAAAGACAGTATCAAGCAGAATCAGAACAAAGCGGGTTACACCGGTTTTGACGTTAACAGCCTATGCAAAGATGCGACATGTCAGCAAGAAGTCGCCAACCCGAGCGAAAGCCGTTACTACAACAACCCGAGCGCCATGGACAGTGCCAAAATGCAAGGCATGAGCACGGATGGCCAAGCCCAAGCCGTGACGAGTGGCTTTAATAATGGCCGCCCGACGATTGATGAAAACGATCCGGCATACCATACCGCCGTTGGCTATCAAAATGATGCTTACAATATTAGCCACGGCATTTCATCTAAATATCATGACTGTGAAAAAGGGCTCGTTTGTGAAGTCGATTCTCTGCCACGTTCTTGCACGTTGCCCACCAATAATCCGGTGCAATGCTACCTAACACCCTTTGTCAAAAGCACATCGGTTAAGGAAGTGGCGCATTCATACAGCTTAACTGGCACACCACCGTTTACTATTGACATTAAATTACCAAACCCTAATGTTAAGATCGTCCGTGTTCAATTTAAAGGTGAGTATCGTTCTATAGCCATTGATGCCGAATTATCAATTGCATTAAATGGTACGTTTATAGGACATGTTCTAACAGAGAGAGCCCCTGGTACATGTGTTGCTAATCAACCTTGCGCAATGAGTGTAAACAGTTCATTAACCACAGAAAATTATGATATTAAAGCATCCCCATTAGCGGTTCATATAAGTGCAAATTGGGATTTTTACTTTAAAATTGAGTTACAGAATTTACCCATCACTATCATCACCACTGAAACGCATGTTGAAGTCGGTTACAACAACAGCTGTGGTGCTGTTCTTCCTGAGTGCCAACAAGTCCAATCTCAATGCGTAGAAGGTAAAGAAACGCGCATGATTAATGGGATAGCCGTGACATTGGATTGCTGGAAAGAACAAACCACCTATCAATGTGCCTTTCCCAATACCTGCACCACCCTCGCAGATTGCAGCATTCAATCGACCAGTTGTGACACCCAACTTGGCGGCGTTTGCATTAAAGATAAACAACAACGCCTATGTGATAAACAGCAATGCCGCGATACGGGCCTTATCTGCGGTGCAGACAGCTTTGCGCTCAGTGGTGACTATTACGATCCTGCTGCCACTCGCAGCACTGACTTTAACCATGCTGCGGCAGGACTGGCCGCCGTCAGTGACGCAGCCGGTGATGTGAAAGACAAAGCCAACATCAACGAAAACAGCGCCATCATTTTCAAAGGCAACATCATGGAATGCAGCGATAAAGCGCTGGGGATCAGCAATTGTTGTCAGGACAGCGGTTGGGGTAACGGCATCGGCTTAACGTCCTGCAGTGAAGAAGAAAAAGCGCTGGGTACCGCCAAAGAAGACAAGCTCACCGTATCACTTGGCCAATATTGTGCTGAGAAAGTGCTTGGTGTGTGTATCCGCAAGAAAAAAGCCTATTGCGCGTTTGATAGCAAGCTCGCGCGCATTGTGCAGGTTGAGGGCCGCGCGCAATTGGGCAAAAACTTCGGCAGCGCCAAGCATCCTGATTGCAGCGCCTTTTCACCTAACGAACTGCAACGCATTGATATGTCGTCAATGGACTTTTCTGATTTTTATGAAGACATGTACGACGCCATCGAACTGCCCAACACAGATGAAATTCAAAAACGCTTACAACAGTCGGTTGGAGGAACCAAACCATGATGACGTTGTTAAATGACCACTTACAACATGCCGCAGTATCTCCTTTTTTTCGGTGGTCAAGCCACGCGCCGTTGGCGTGGTTGTCCACAAAAAAAGGGGATGCGGTGGTCAACAAGCGCAGCGCGTTAGTGTTCCTTATGCTGACAACGTTTTGCCTCGGCGCAAACGCAACGGATGCACAAGGCTGGCGCTGGTATAACGAACCGACCGCCCCCAAGAAGCAAGCACTTAAAAAGGCCGAAACGCCAAGCGTCACACTTACTCGAACGCAAACGCTGACCCCGACAGAGCAGATGGATTGGTTTCACAGCTACTACCAAGACACGCTCAATGACGCGGCGATAAACAGCCAAGACAGCAAGAAAGTGGAAAGGGCAATGCTGCTTAATCAGTACGTCAGCAATAAATCGTCAGAGTTCGGCATGACCTTTAAAAAGGTCCTGCTAGATAACCCTGAGCTGTCTTACACCAAAGATAGACCGACGGAACAAGCGGCAAGAAGCACCTATTTATCATTAGAGCGCAACAAGAAGATGCGCGCAGTACGCAGCCTTGCCGATGCGGGATGGGGGCTGTTCTTTGTCTACAAAGGCCAAGAAGAAATTGATATTGCGCTAGCGCCCAGCGTGCAGCAGTTCGCTACTGAGCATGGCATTGAGCTACTTGGCGTCACGCTCGATGGTGTAGCACTGCCAGCCATCGTGCAGAACCGCCAAAACGACCAGCACATAAACGTCCCGTTTAGTCCCGCACTCGTGTTAGTTAATCCTGGCACGGGGGAAATGAAACCGCTCGCTTATGGCTTTATCTCTCAAGACGATTTACTTGGCCGCTTCCTGAACGTGGCCACCGATTTCGCCCCTGACTTTTAAACGGAAAATACCCATGAAACGCATCATCACAGTAATGTTAATGACTCTTCTATTCTCTTTAAGCGCTAAGGCGACGCCTATGGGGGCAGCTGTTGCCGCCAATCCGAATGATTACGCGTTAGTGTTTTTCTTTCGCTCTGACTGCCCGTTTTGCCACCAGTTCGCCCCGAAACTGAAACAGCTTGCGGCGCAAACAGGCACCTATACCTATGCCTTTTCGCTCGACAACCAAGGGATATCAGGCTTTGAAGTACCGATACCTTCCACGCCAGACATTGCCGCCACTTTCTTTGAGAACCCGCGCAGCGTGACAGTGCCCGCCACATTCTTGATCAACGTCAATACCCGTAAGTTTGTCCGTTTAACCGTCGGGGATGTGACGTCCTCGCAGCTTCAACAAAGCTATCTTCAATCCCTCAATGACCCACAAGTCATTGCAAGCATGCGCTAGGAGCAACTCATGGACACGATGTTGATCATCAATATTTTACTGGCCTTAGCCATTTATAAATTCGTACTCGTCCCCGTGCATGCATTGTTAAGTGCCGTTTGCTTGCGTGCGCTACGCACACTAACCCCGCGCCTTAATAGCAGCATAAGCGGTAATACCGGAGGTAAATCATGAAACGCTTAGCACTGACGCGCACACTACTTGGCGTCACTATTTCATGTTTGCTGACAACACACGCCTATAGCGCGGGGGTTTCAGGTTCACTAAACGATTTTTTCAATGGCCTAGGCTATGGCACTAACGTGACCAATCCGGGCTCATTCAAAGGCCAAAGCGCCAACTACTACAGCGGCGGCAATCTCTTTGTGCGTAGCCCCATTCGCGACGCACAACTGGTGAGTGTGCAAATGCCCAGCATTGCCGCAGGCTGTGGCGGTATTGATATGTTTATGGGGGGATTCAGCCACATTAACTCTGACGCCCTTGTGCAACAAGGCAAGGCCATCATTGCTAACGCAGCGCCGTTTGCCGTCGATTTAGCCCTGCAGACGTGGGCACCACAAATCAAACAGATTAAGGACACGCTAACGGCCATTGCTGATAAGTATCTCAATCAGTCGATCAATTCTTGCGAGAGTGCCCAAGCGGGCGTCTCGGCACTGGCGGGGTTTGCAGGTGTTGGCAGTCAAAAATACATTTGTGCCACCATGGGCACACAAAATAACGCCTTTGCGGATTGGGTATCTGGCCAGCAAGAATGCGGCGCGGGCGGTCAAGCTAACAATCAGCTCGATAACGCCAAGAAAGATCCCGCACTAAAAGACATGGTGCGCAAAAACACCAATATTGTGTGGGCCGCCATTTTAAAAAACACCTTCCTTGCCAGCGATCCGACCTTGGCAGAATTTCTCATGTCGATTTCAGGCACTTACATTTATGACGCGACTGGCAATGCGCGCGGTTATGGCTCACTGCTGACCGACAACAATAACCTGATTAATAGTCTGTTAGAGGGCGGCAAAGCTGAAAGTTATCAATGCACCAATCAAGCCATTGACCAATGCTTAGCACCGACACAACAAACGATCACCATCCAAAGTAATCACGGCCTGCAATACCGCGTAGAAACCTTACTCAGAGGTATCGCCAGCAAGATGCAAAACGACCAGCCACTCACAGATAACGACAAGTCACTGCTCGAATACACCACACTGCCCATCATGACCTTTTTACGCACCGAATTGGAGGCTGGACTTGCGCCCCAAACCAATACTTACGCCAAAATCATCAGCGTGCAGTTTATTACCCTCTATCTGCAAAACATGCTGTCGATTGTGAAATCTTCAATCACGGCCACGAACAATGATCCCAAAGACATTGATCGCATCGAGAAAGACATTATCAACGCTAATCGTTTCTTAGCGGGACTGGCAACCAAAGCCCAAGAAGACGCGATATCACAGCACCAGCTCATTATGCAAAACCAGCAAATCAAACAGCAAATAACTGGCGCCATGAGCGCTAAAGCTAAGGCCAACTTGAATTTTGGGGAGCGATAACCATGGCAGTTGAGATTTTCACCTACAGCAACGGTGACGTGGCCAAGCAAGTGATGAATGCCATTGCCGTGCTGTTCAAGTCCGATTCATTTGCCAGCATGATAAGCATCTGTGCGCTGTTTGCCGTTGTGGCCACCGCGCTGCACTTTTTCATCAAGCGTGACCATAACGCGATTATGAAATGGTGCGCGGTTTACTTTGCCGTGCCATTGCTTGCCATGAACACCACCGCCACAGTGCAAATTACCGATTTAACCAATCCGACGGGTAACTATCGCGTGGACAATGTGCCCGCGATTGTGGCGTATCCGGCCTCATGGGCGTCGCATTATATGTATGCCACCACCCAAACGGTGGAAGATATTTTTCACGTACCCGATGATCAACAATACAGTAAAACGGGCATGATGTTTGGCTCTGAACTGTACAAGTTATCCAGACAAAGCGAGATAGAAAACACCCAACTTAAAGGCTATTGGCAGCACTACATCAGCAGTTGTATTCGCGGAGATATGCTACTCAATAATAAATACACATGGCGAGATTTAGCCAGTGCGCCGGACATTTGGGACTTTTTAGCCACTCACAACCCTTCGCCGCTACGGGCGATTCAAATGGGTTTTGATGATTACCCCACTTGCAAAGAAGCCCTTCCGCGCCTCAAGCAACTTTTCCAAGCTGACAGCGCAAAAAGCATCAAGTTACTGGGCAGTTGGATTTATGGTGAAAAGGCCACAAGCCAACAAAGCTTTTTGAATACCAGCATCAGCAGTGGTTATCAAAAGTACGCCAATATCAGTCAAAGCGCGTCGCAAATCACGCTGCAAAACATGACGATTAACGCCCTGCGAAATGGCCTTGCAGATGATGCAGCGGTGAGCAACAACACCGCCGCCGCATTCAACTACGCCTATACGCAAAACAAAATGCAAACCACATCGATGTGGGCGGGAATGGCCCTGCAGGCGCGCGAATTTTTGCCCATGCTGCAATCGATTTTGTTTTTGCTGTTTAGCTCTGTCGCCTTTTTAGTGGTGGCGATTGCCATGATCCCCTCACTCACGTTTCAAGTGCTCGGCAACTATTTCAAAGGCTTTATCTACCTTGGCACATGGCCGGTGATGTTTGCCCTCATTAACTTCATCATGACCACGCGCTTATCCCTTAACGCCACCGAAATCACTAACATTTACGGCGGTATCACGTTAAGCAACGTTGATCCCTTACAAGAAATGCACTCCCGCTATGCGGCCATGACCGGCTTTTTAATGATGAGCGTACCGACATTAATTGTCCCGCTCATTATGAAAGGCGGCGCGTCGGTAATGAGCAGTATGTCGCATCAGTTCGCGGGCATGATGAGCAGCGTTAACGCGCGCACCTCTGCCAGTGCGGCAAGTGGTGATATCAATTTGGGTAACGCTCAGGTGGATAACTACAGCTACAACAACACCAACGGCAATAAAATCGACACCACTGGCGTTGAACGTATTCATGGCAACACCAAGCAAGATGCAACCGGCTATGAGACCACCACCTTTGATGATGGCAAACAGGTCATTAGTGGCCAAAATGCTTTAAGTCGTAGCTTGCCTGTGAACATCAGCGGTAATGATGTGTTATCAAACTCATTATCTCAATCAGCCACTGATAGCATCAATGCCAGCAAGGTTTCTGGTGAGCAAGTCAGTACAAGCATTGCAAGCGTCAACAATGCCGCGTTAAGTCAAATGAGCGGAGTTAATACATCGAACAGTTATGGCAGCAATAGCGCCACTGGCGACAGTGGTTCCCATAACAAAGGCTTCTCAGATATGAGTAGCACAGTGAAGTCTTATGCCAAAGATTTTAACGTGTCAGAAGAACAAGCCTTAAGCGATTTAACCACTATGTATATAGCCGCAGAAGCAGGGGTAAAAGTTGGCACACCTGGGGATGGATTTTTTGGTTCTAGCGCACATCTTTCCGCCAATACTGGCACCAAAGGGTCAACCGATGAGTCTGACAGCTCGCGCATGAGTGAAAGCGAACGTGCAAGTCGCCAAGAAAGCTACCTTGACCAGTTTAGCACTAACGTTAACACCGTGAAGTCATATAGTAGCGGCGAACAAGCGAGCGAAACAAACAGTAAAAATACAGGTGAAACGCAAAGCTTCCTACAGGGAATTAACGAAGCAACAACCCAAGCTAAAAACTACCAATCTCAGCTCACCGAAGCACAAAGTTACACTGATGCAGCCAATAGCATCAAAAGTGGCTCAATTAGTGTTGGTCGCGATTTCAATCAGGATTTTGTTAATTACGTAGGAAAAGCAAGAAAGCAAGAAGGTGATGCCATGGACGTGATCAAAGGCGAAACCCCTCACGCGATAGAGACGAGAAACCAGCTAGTCGAAGAATTTGCAAACAGCCCCGAAGTCAAAGCGATGGCTGAGCAATATAAAAATCATGAATTTCCGCAAAACAGAGATGACATTGTGCAAGCTCAGGAGCGTTACGCTTCAGACATTGATGTCAATAAACAGCAATCACCACATTATGCCCCTGCGCCGCTTAATGAAAGCCTCTATCAAACGGGCGAATTTGAGCGCATCCAAGGCCATGCGGCGCAAGGTAACGCTGAAATTAGACAAGATGTTTGGAAGGAAGAGCGCGATCACACCCCTTCAAATGTTCAGAGCATCGATATGGAACAAGCCCGTGCTGATGCGAAAGCGGCGCATGCCTTAATTCAAACACCGCAAGACAATCCAAGTGACGATGAAAAAATGGCGGAAACAGTGCGTCAATCAAGCCCCTTTAATACAGGACCAAAAATGTGATAATAGCCATGACTTTCAATCACAAAGAGATAACTCATGAACATCATTAAAACAGGTGCACTGTTGCTGTGCTTATTAAGCCCCTTGGCGCAGGCTGAAACCACTCTGTTCGGCCTCACCTTGGGCAAATCTACGAGGCAAGAGGTTGAGCAAACCTACACCCTCCAATACAAAAATACCCAATCAAGTTTACCTGATAGCTGGAATTACTATAACGTGACAGGCAAGCAATTTGATGAGCCACAACTTAAAGAGGCCACCCTCTATTTTGATGACGCTCAAACATTAGGAAGCATCCTGTTTACCTTCCCTAGCTCCTTAGAAAAGTATAAGGCGCTAGAAGAACAACTTAGCCGCCAATACCCACGCATAAAAATGGCCCCCTTCGTATCGGAGCCATTACGCCTCGATAAAGCCGAGTTTCAAAATGACACCACCCATGTGCTACTGGAATACAGCGATTACGGCACTTACTTAGACTTTACCGATCTTAAGTATCGCGCTGCCGCCCAAAAACGCCTCGCAGAAAAGAAGGCCCTCGAAGCCAATAAACCGAAAAAGGAACCCTAGACGTGACCTTAAACCCCAAACGTACTAAAGGCAGTAACTACACCCGTGGTGGCCAGATTTTATTTCACAATTTGCGGATGTTTCTGCAGATTAACGCCGTGCTTGTCCGCTGGACGTGTTTTGGCGTGCTCATCTTAACAGCGCTGCTATGCTATCTCTTCCTTGATAAAGACACCTTAACGGGCGCTTATTATTATTGGATAAACCAAACGGTTAGCGTGTTTAGACCAGAAAGTCATGTTATGCAGACTGAATGGCAAGGCACTGTCTATACCAGTACGTTAGGGTCTCAATTAGAAAACCCGATACTGATTGCGGCCAACAGCCGCTTTTGGTTATGGACACAAATTTACCTCCTTATTAGCTGTGTGATTGGCATCGTTTTCCTGTCAGTGGCCATGTGGTATTTCAAGAAAAAAGGCGATGAGCAAACCGAGGAACACTTTATTCGGGGGATGCAAAAAGCCACGCCGAAGGAATTAGCAAAACAGCTTAAAAAGGACAAGCGCCAGTCCGATTTCAAGCTCGATGGTATCGGTATTTTCAAAGAACGCTTTGAAGTACAACACTTGTTACTTGATGGCACCACGGGCGCAGGAAAGTCCGTGGCGCTGCGTAAGTTTTTAACGTGGATACGTGAACGGGGCGACAAAGCCATTATCTATGACAAAGGCTGTACCTTTGTCAGTAAATTTTATAATCCGGCAACGGACGTACTACTAAACCCGTTTGATGAACGCTGTGCCTATTGGGATGTGTGGTGTGATGCACATGAACCCTCAGATTTTGAGAACATGGCGAGCGCGCTCATTCCCCAACACGGCGAGGGCGATCCATTTTGGGTGCAATCAGCACGTACCATTTTTTCATCTACTGCATTTAAGATGCAAGATGAACCTAAAAAGAACCAAACCACTGAACGACTGCTTGAACTCATGCTGACCAGCGAACTTGAGTCCTTAAGTGAATACTTAAAAGGGACCGAATCGGCCTCACTGGTATCAGATAAAATCCAAAAAACGGCGATATCCATTAAATCGGTCCTCGCTGCCTACATCAAATCATTACGATTCCTTGCCGGACTGGATGAAAAGGACGAACAGGGAAAACTCCTTCGCCGCAAATTTTCAATTCGTGAGTGGGTGAAAAACGATGCCGAAAATGGCTTTCTATTTCTATCTAGTAACGCACAGCAACATGCATCATTGCGCCCCTTGATCTCAATGTGGCTATCCATTGCCTCGACCGCCATTTTAGAACAAGACGAAGATCCGGACCGCAGAATTTGGGTGTTGATGGATGAAGCACCAAGCTTGCACAAGTTACCTGAACTTGCCGAAACAATCGCAGAAGTGCGTAAGTTCGGCGGCTGTTATGTCATAGGTATTCAGTCTTTTGCGCAGCTTAAAAAAGTCTATGGCGAAAATGCGGCGCTTGAAATGTTCGACTTGCTCAACACTCGGCTATTTTTCCGTTCACCCTCTAACGAAATGGCCAAAATCTCGTCTCACGATTTAGGCGAGCAAGAAGTTGATGTCTCTAAAGAGCAATACAGCTACGGCGCTAATGAAATCAGGGATGGCGTATCACTGGGCCATCAAACCATTACCCGCCCTGTGGTCACGCCCTCTGAAATCATGCAGCTTGAAGATTTACAATTTTGGCTGCGCACGCCTGGCAATTATCCCGTGGTAAGAGTGGATTTAGAGTTTAACCAAATGCGCTCACTGTGCGCCCCATTTATCAAACGCAACTACACCCCGTCTGAAAACATAAAGCAGATTGAATGGAGCCTGAACTATCACCAGTTCAGTGCGGTTCAACACGTCGATAAGGCAGATAAAACCAAGCTTCAAAGCATTCATGACACCATGTATGAAGGGGATGAAAACAATGATGAACGCAGCGCGGAAGCGCAGCGCATGACCAAACTTGCTGAAAAAACCGATGCGGTCGCCCAAAGCCTCATCGATGCGAAAAAGGCCAAACCGACTGAGTTAGCGCTCAAGGATGCGCAGAAGAAAAAAGCCGCTGAAAAACAAAAGGCCAATGACCAGCACATTGAGGATGCACAGCGACTTGAAGAGCAACAAATAGCCTCAGTACACGAAGAAATATCGCTCGACTAAAGGAGCTAAAACGATGACCTCATTCAACGCCACGACACGAGTGCCCGAATTGTCGGCGAAAAAGCCCTCACGTAAAGGCTCTAAAAATGACCATGAACGGATGAACGTCATGCGTCGAATTGAAGCCATCGCGGAACTCAAAGCGCTGGGCTTCACGTCTGACGAAATCAAAGCCCAACTCGACTCAGAATAAACCTACCGGATTAGTTCACCTCGCGCCCCGCGCGAGGTCCCTCTAAAGGAATATCATTATGCTTTCCATCAGTCCCATTGCGTCGAGCGCTGGCGGCGCGGCCAGCTACTACCTCAGTGAAGAAAAGAACCTCAATTTGCCTGATGTGTCGTTAGAAAAAGCAGCGGACGCCAAAGAAGGGGAAACCAACTATTACTTGAAAGAGCAGAGCGCCGAGCCCAATACCCAATGGTTTGGCAAACTGGCAGAACAAGAGGGAATGTTAGGTAAGCCCGTTGAAGAGCATCAACTCAAAGAGGTGTTAGCCGGTAGCCTGAACGACCAAACGCTTAAAACCCAAAACAGCAACGCCCGCAACGGTTTTGACTTTACCTTTTCGGCGCCTAAATCCGTCAGTTTACTTGCACTCGTGGGCGGCGATAAACGCTTAATGACAGCGCACGATGACGCGGTAAAATTCGCGTTATCGCATATCGAGAAAGATGCGGCGCAGGCCAGACAAACTAACCCAGATACCAAAGCGACGTCCTTTGAAAACACGGGCAATTTGCTGTTTGCAATGGTGCGTCACAAAACCAGCCGTGAAGAAGATCCGCAGTTGCACACCCACTCACTCACCGCCAACATGACCAAGGACAGCGAGGGCACATTGCGCGCGCTGGCAAGCAGCTTTAAACAAAAAGGCGGCATCATCAATGGCACGGGTGAGCGGGTTTATAACCATCAAAAATACTATACCTCGCTCTATCAAAGCGCCTTAGCCCGCAGCGTTGAACAAGCGGGTTATCAAACTCGTTCACTGGGTAATAATTTGTTTGAAGTGGAAGGTGTCCCGCAGTCCTTACTCGATACCTTTTCAACCCGTAGCCAGCAAATCAACGAACAAACCCAAAGCTTAGGTTTAGACTCTCAAGCGGCGCGGGATGTGGCCGCAAAGGACACCCGCAAGAGTAAAGCCTATACCAGCGAAGCCACCTTGTTTGAGCAATGGAAAAACAAAGCCAATAACAGTGGCTTTAACCTGACAGGCTTTGTAACAAACAGCATGTCACGAGAAACATCACTCAATGCGTTAGCGCTCAAACCCGCCGCTATCGATGCGGTGAGTCGTGCGATTGAGCATGCCAGTAACACCCAAAACCGTTTTAATTACGCGAAATTAGTGGAATCAGCCACGCTTGAATTTACGCAAGGCCAGAAGCTCGATGCGCTCGATATTAAATTGGCACTCGATAAGCACATTGAAGATGGCGCACTCATTCCGCTTGATAAAGAGTCTGCGACCTTTACCAGCGCCGCCCACATTAAAGCCGAAACTAACCTGTTAGAGAGCATCAAGCCAAAAACGGCCAACATGCGCCAAGTGGTCGATACCAACACGCTTCAAGGCAAAGGCTTAAATGCGGACAACCAAAAGAAAGTCTCTGAACTGTTCGCCAGTACCAAACAAGTTAACCTAGTGAACGTCTTTGGTAGCAGTGAACAGCTCGCGACCGCCCTGCTCAATGTCGGTGAGGCCAACGGTAAACGTATTCACATCATTACCCCTGACATGAAAAGCAAACTGCAAACCAGTGAACGAGTGCAACGCGATTCATCGACTATTGGCAAGTGGATAATGAACCACTTCAAACCTGACCACACACACACACTCAGCAGCTTTACTAAAACGGCCAACAACACTAACCGCGATATTTTAGTGGTTGAGAACGCCAATAAACTCGGCCTTAACGACTTTAATGCCCTGCTCGCGCAAGCCAAAGCGGGTAACAGTAAAGTGATTTTGCTCAATCACGCCAATGCCAAGCAAGGCATGAAAGCCGGTAACGCTATCGAGGTGCTTAAAAAAGGCAACGTAAACGAAAGCAACTGGGTCGCCACCAAACAAAGCAACACAGCCATGCGACTGCATGAAAGCAAAGACAGTGACAGGGTTAACCTGATTGCAAAAACTTACGCGCAACTGCCCGAGAAGCAACACACCCAAGTCATTGCGGGCACCCACAAAGACGTGAAGCAGCTTAACAGCGCCATTCGCGCAGAACTGCAAAATCAAGGTGATGTATCGCGCCTTGGGCTCAACATCCCTACCCTTAATCCCGTGTTCTTATCCGCGCAGCAACGGGAAGTCGTCGGCCAGTACACCAAGGGCATGGTACTCACCCAATGGCAAAAAGTCGGCGGCCGCAATCAACAGCAGCAATTGACGGTGGACAGTGTAAACCGCGATAACAACACCCTCACGCTGATAGACAAAAACGGTAAAGCATCTGAGATTAACCCCAGCAGCAAAGCCTTTAAAGCCGCAGAGTACGCGATCGCTAAACCGGACAATTTACATATCGCCAACGGCGACAAACTCATCATGGCCACAAACCATCAAGACAGTGGTTTGAGCAAACAAATTTATACGATCAACGCCCTGTCCAAAGAATGGGTCACGCTCAAAGACGAAAGCGGCAAACAGCACAGCGTTAAAGCCAGTGCATTGCACCATGCGCCGCTCAATCATGGTTACGCCACCACGCCAAGCAATGCCAGCCCTAATGCAAGTCACCACATCGTCAACATTAAAGCCTATAGCGCCTCAAAAGAGTGGTTACATGACACGCTGACACAAGGCATCAAACACATCGATATATTCACCGACAAGGCACAACAATTTGATGACCGATTAGAAAAAAGTGAGGTGAAACCATCCAGTATTTCGCGCATCATGCAAGCCGCTGATATGCCAGAAAAGTTCGTGAATAGCCAAACTACGGCCCTGCTCACCCAAGATGTGACCGCAGCACTGAATGCCATTGGTGCCCAGCATCAAGACAAAGGGCTTATTCACAATGCCGTGGATTTTGCCATCCAGCACATTAGCGAGAAAGAAGCCGGTTACTCACAAAAAGAACTGATTGTTAATGCGATCAAGTACGCCTTTGAAGAAAAAGGCACCAGCATTACCCAACATGAAATCATCAACACCCTGCAACACATGGCCACGAACAGCACGGATAAAGGCGCGCCCTCACTCCTGAGCGCCGAATACCACGACGGCACCCGCTGGACCACCCAAGCCGCCATCGATACCGAAGTGCGTATTTTAGACAGACTACAAGCGGGCAAAGATCAACTTGCGCCCCTTACCAGCGTTGAACACGCCGCGCAGGTACTCAGTCAAAATCAAAACCTGACCGATGGCCAAAAAGACGCGACCTTGCTTATCACCACCACCAAAGACCGATTTGTGGCAGTTAAAGGGTTAGCCGGTACGGGTAAATCGACCATGCTTGAAACGGGTATCGATCTCGTTAAACAAAGCGAATCCATTCTCAACACACAACCCAATAAGACACCGACACAATTCATCGGTCTAGCGCCGACACACGCCGCCGTTAACGAACTCAAAGACAAGAACGTCGAAAGCCAAACGGTGCAATCACTCCTAAGCAACTTTTTAAGCCAAGATGCGAAACCGGACCAATACGCCAACACCGTGTTCTTGCTCGATGAATCCTCCATGACCAGTAACGCCCAAATGGATAAATTTACCCATTTGATTGAGACAACAGGCGCGCGCGCCGTGTTCTTGGGTGACACTAAACAGTTAACGTCCCAAGAAGCGGGTAAACCATTTGAACTCGCGTTAAACAAAGGCGCAATCAATAGCATCACCATGAAAGACATTGTGCGCCAACAGAACAGCACGCTACTGAGTGCAGTACACAATATTGTTGATCGCCAGGGCGAAAGCGCTATTGATAAAATTCAGCAACAATTACCCTTTGACCAATACACCCCGCCCACCGCTAACGACGTGGTAACGCCCGAAAAGCAGGCGACAGCTAACATCAATCAAAGCTTGAATATCATTTCAACTTTGCAGCCGCTAACTGATAACCCAAAGAAAAACCAGCAACTTGCGACCGAAGCCCTGCCCGCCACTGTGGCACTGGAATACTTGGCCAGAACACCTAAAGCGCGTGAAAATACCCTTATCATTGCGTACACCAACAAGGAACGCGACGACATTACCCACGAAATACGCCAAGGGTTACAGCAACAAAAAAGCCTCAGTGCCGAGCAATTCACCGTGCCGAGATTACGCGGAGTTCATGCCAGTAAGGCGGAACTGGCGACCATGTTGCCCTATCAGCAGGGGTTAATCCTGACGACCGGTAAAGACAGTTATTTTGAAATTATGAAGGTCGATAAGCTCAATAACATGCTCACCCTCGCGGATATGAAAACCGGCGAGGAAAAGCATTTCTTCCCCAAAAATCATGGTCACAAATTCACGAACCTTTGGGCCAAGAGTGAGCAACCTCTCGCAGAAGGCGACAGTATTATGCTCCGCAAAAGTGATATTGATCGTGAAATGCAGGGCAACAAAACCTATACCGTTAGCAGCATTGACGATAAACAAATGCAGCTCAAATCAACGGATAACCACACATTAACGCTCTCAACCAAAGAGTTGAAAGATGCTCATTGGGATTACGCATACACCCGCACCGCCGATATGGCGCAAGGGGCAACCTATGAGAATGTCATTACCGCGATTAAGGGCCAAGGTGCATTAACTAACGTAAGGCGCGCGTATATCGATATCACCCGTGCCAGTAAGCACGTAAAAATCATCACCGATAACCCGCAAAAAATGATGCTCTCATGGGTCAATAACGATCCCAATAAAGTCTCTGCACTTGAGACAAGAGATAAGTATTACCCTGAACATACCCCGCTATTTAATGACAAACCCTTGCCGCAGGAAAACCCAAAGTACCTCGATGTGAATGGATATGTGGATCTAAAACGGATGGCCACTGAGCTAAATGCCAAGCTTCCGGCCTACAGTGAATCGCTGGCAACGCAGCTTTTAGGTGAGCCGAACCACGATAAATCAGACAAAGATAACCTGACATTTGGCAAAGAGGGGAGCCTAACATTGACCACAACGGGCCAATATCGTGGCTATTTTAAAGACTGGAAAACCGGCGATAAAGGCACCCTAATTAACCTGATTATGGTCGCTGAAAAATGCAGTTATAAGGATGCACTTTATAAAGCCGATAAAATGATGAACGAACCCGATAAATATAATCTGGTAAAAAACCCACAGCATGATGAATTAACACATGCCATTCCGGTTAAGCAAAGTCAATTAGAAGCGCGCGCGAAGCAATACTTTAATGAAGCGAAACCTATCGAAAACTCACTCGCACAGACGTATTTAAACAAGCAAGGCATCGACGTTAAGCAGCATGAAAACTTACGTTTTCACGATGCCGTTTATTCGTCAGAAAAACGTGGGACCTTCCCCGCATTAATTGCGAACATCACCAATGATAAGGATGAGACCAAGGCAGTAGAAATTACTTACCTTGATAAATCCAGCGGTGACATTGCAGCGCTTAAAATAAACAAGCGCATACTCGGCTCTAAATCGGGGAACAGCACGACGATCAACAAAGGCAATAATTCAGACTATAGCATTGTCGCTGTCGGGGTAGAGAATGCACTTAAGATAAATGCTGACAATAAAAACGGGGCTGATGTTATTGCGCTAAACAATAATAATGACACTAAAACATTCAATACAAATGAATTGCGCGAAAACGTGATAGTGGTACTTGATACCAATAATTCACAAGACACTGCAAAACTGGCTAGTGACCTTACGGATAAATTCAGCAAGGAGAATATACATGCGGTTATTATTGAACCCAACCTGATACCTGATGGCTTAAACAAAGTCGAAACGACAAAGCAATTAGTCAACGAAGCGATCTATAGCATCACGACAAAAGATAATACCCTATCTAAAGCCATTCAATCACTGAGTAATGACATTGCAGGCACAAAAAATATCACGATGAAAGATGACAGCACTAACGTAACGACGAATAAAATAAAGCACGATGAACACTATCAACATTTAGCAATGGATAGCCACCGTTCAACCACGAAAGAACATAGCCCCAACATCGACAATCCTAAATTGGATATTGGGGAAAAGACCATGTAATGAATATATAAAGAGGACACTTAGTCCTCTTTATTTTCGCCCGCTAAAATCTGCTCAACTTTTTCCTCTGCCTTTCTCATTGTGTCCTTATGCTTAATACCAGCATTCTGTATATCAACAGGTGCCGCATTGTATGTCTGGTAATAGACCAGACTGCTAGTGTGTTGCGCCTTAACTGTATAGGTCAGAATCACCTCTAACAGTTCGCGAGTAGATAACCCCTCGGCATCATCTTTATGCTCAAGAATACGCAGAGCAAACAAGATCAAATCTCGCGCGGCAGCAGCATCTTTTTCCAAACCCTTCTCTTCTCGATAAGCAACAATCTTGGCATAGAGACCTGCATCGCAGGGGACTTGCACAACTTTACTTCTGGCCATAGTGACATTATCCAATGTATTAAAAGTGTATTAACTACGTATAGATTTGCATTATAACTGTATTAACCAGTGTATTAAAGTTTAATACACTCACAAATTGAGTTAATGAGTAATTCCTTTATAAACATCACGTTAATACTAAATAATACACTCGGTATTAATACTGTATTAATCCGCCTGAAACCATTGGCACAAGGGCTTTTAATACGATTGTATTATTTTATTAATACACCTTTAATACGATTTAGTGTAAAAACGAAATGAATTTTCAAAAAAAAACATTTAAACCATTCTGATATTTAAACAATTAATTTCAATAACTTACACCACAAACAACCATAAGAATTGATTTATCAATTCTTGCGTGGGGTGTGGTTCTTTTCTCAAGGTTCCAACTTCACTATTTCGCCAGGATTTTGCACTTTTCATTTTTTGGGGATTTTTTGGGAATTTTCGATTTTTGCTAGGCTGCTGCCGTATGAAGCGGCAAAGGTATCGGGGGATTTTCAGGCCAAAAAAAACGCACTCAATGAGTGCGTTTTCTGCAAGCGTGGCGGCTTAATATTCGCTTGGCAATAATGCGGTGGTTCGTGCTCTGTCTGCCTCGGTGATGATCCATATTTCTACACCTTCAAACTGATAAGCTGAAAGGATACGACCGCCCTTAATTAACATCTCATTATTAAGCTGGTAATCTTCATTCTCTAAATCTCCCCAATCTCCGATCGCGTGACGATAGAACAAAGACGCTAACGCTAAACCATTACCATGGCCGTTTTTGACCAATTCATTTATCCCTTTAGATGTATATAATGCACCAAGCCACTTCAATTTATCTTCTATTGTTTTATCCGACATATCTATTCCTATCTAATAAAAGGCTTAGTGAAAACTAAGCCTATAAAATCAAGCGGCCTTTAACTGTTCGCATGTGACTTGCATTAAATACTGATGAGCCTTAGACGCGGCACTGGCGGCTTTAAAAATATAGCGCTTATCATTCTTTAACTGCGTTAACCAACTTGCGATATAAGACTCATGCTGAACGTCACCGCTAATATTTAACTCGGCCATTAAAAAACTTGCGCCTAATTCAGCGATCAATTCTTCAAAGGCGTAATCATCCGAACCAAACCGAGATCCCTTTATTCTGTCTAATCGGCTTTTTGCGCCTGTCCAATGCGTTAACTCATGCAATGCCGTACAATAAAAATCAAGGCTATTTGAGAAACGTTCGCGAGTGGGTAAAACGATGTTATCGGTAGAGGGTCTAAAAAATGCTTTATCTCCTTGCTCTACAATATTCGCACCTGTTTTATTAATGAAGCTTTCAACATGATCAATTGCATCAAATGAGTTGTTTACGTTGAAACCTTTCACTTCCTCAACATTTAACCCGTCGATTTGCTCAACGTTAAAGACAGTGAAACTTTTAAGCATGGGAATAACTTCTTTTTCACCTTGTTCATTTTCTTTTTCCCAACTCTTATAAAAAATAATTGAGGTGCCCTTCTCGCCTTTGCGAACTTGACCGCCTAAATTATTCGCTTGGTTATAGGTTAAAAATTGATTTGATGAAAATCCCGCATCAAATGCCGCCGCCCATAACAACAAAACATTAATACCGCTATAGGCTTTTTTAGTATCGAAATTAATCGGCAAACCTGCACCGATTGAATTTCTCTGCCACGGACACACCCAAGGCTTTACGCCTTTATCTAATGCCGCAATGATTTGATCAGTGACGACCTGATACATATCTACTTTTTTAAATGCTTTTGCACTTTTACTTTTTGTTTTGCTTTTTGAGATATCGTCTTTGGAGAGCCTGCTTGTCGCTTGTAAGCTGGCTTGCTCGCTGAAAGGCTTAGTGTGGCTTGCTGGGGTAGTGATTGAGTGTGTCATGGCTGCTTGCTCCGTTTGGGGTCTATCATCTTCGTTTTCGCCTGACGTCCTGCTCGCTCGCCATCGTTCTGATTGACAAGGGCGCGCAGCGGCGAAGCGAACCCTTGGCAAGCGGGTTGTGGTGAGCGACAGATTAAGACGGAAGCGTAAACGAAAGGGATAGAACCAGGAGCGGCCGTGATGCCGAATGAAACGACCAGCTTAGCCACACTTGCCGCGCAGTGAGTAGGACTGTGCTTGGCGGTTTGGTAGTTGCGTTAGGGATTGGCAAGCAGGAACGTAGAGCCACGGCAAGCTTGCTTGCCATCAGTGGATCACGTTATCGCGGGGAGCGAAGCGAAAAGCCCGACCGGAGGGAACGCCCAAGTTCATCAGTTGTATTTAGATGACATAGCGCCACAGCAGCCAATAGACACTCAGAGTAAATAGATTAACCGCCGAGGCACGTTTCAAAGCACACCAAGGGGTATTGTCAGATAAACGGAAAAGGGCGGCGAAGCCGCCGCTTGTTTCGCGTTTTGCGGGGAGCTATCAGGGGTAATGTTCAGTTTAAGTAGATCACATGGCTCAGGCTGATATCATTGCTCGACAACGATTTGCAGCCTACAAACCCACGCTTTTTTGAACTGCCCTTTTGATAAACTCATTCGTGCTAGTCGATGCCTGAAATGCCGCGATAGACGCAGCCAAATGCAAGTCATGGCCTAATCTGACATTAAGCGATCCCTTGCAAGGCTTCTCTGGTTGAATGTCCTGTTGAGCACAGTCAGCAAGATAAGCGTTAATCGCCTCTTGAAAGGCTTGCTCTAACCCTTTGGCTGTTTCGGCCTCATAGTTGATCAACGGTGAAATGAATAGCACCTGCCCAAACAGAATATTATCCTCTGGGCTGATTTCTACAGAGCCGTGATAACCCTTATATGTCATTGTATTTTGCATCATAGTTTCCCCCATTCGGTTAATTTGTCTCTCACTTGGCGCAATGCGTAAGCCTTTAATTCATTTTTAGGATGCGGTTTATGCAGGTTGATTAACTCCTTCGGAATGCCATTATCAAACTTAACCCTCGAACCATCACCCTCGACTTGTTGATAGCCGAGCACTTTTAACGCCCCCGCTAATTCATTCCAAGTCAGTGTTTTGGACGATTTGAGCTTTGCTAATAATTTATCCGTTTTCGTCATAATGCCCCCTGCTATATAGGGGATCATTATACCAAATCAACCGCAAAAAGTGCAACTATATATAGTTGCAATTGGGATATTTTCGAGACTTAACCTATCGAATGGATTGAACTTAAGAAGAAAACGAAATGGGTCATGATGTGAATTAACGAGAATGAGGAACGCATGTTCCCCTGTAAGACGTTCAGGCTGCTTACACAAAATGCCCTTGTAGATCCTTAATTCTCACTATCGGATAGCGATTAGCACTCTCTAAGCATTTAGCGCGAGCCCTTTCGATATTGATCGCTGAATCAATAAAATAGCATTGTTTTTGGGCAATATCGTTTTCAGAGTCATAGCCAACAATAAAAAAGCGAGGGGAATATTTAACCTCGTCCACGGTATAACGGATCGCCTGACCTGTCGCGGATTCGTGATGGCCAATGTACCCGATCCCGTTAGCATTCAAATCAGCCATGTGGCTACTAACAACTGATGTTGCATAGTCCGCAGGCCAACCCGTTGCAGGGGTGCGACCATATAAACGTTCATGTTTATATTGCCCTTGTAAATAGGTGTTCATTTCTTCAAACGTCACTGAGGGTTTGCACATATCATATCGCCCCCGCGTTAGTGGCCAACTCAATGCAGCCCCCTTCCATCACAAACCACAGAGCATGATGTGTATAGCAATCGCTTATCCCCCCGTCAGCCGCCACCGACACATAAACCGTTGATGTGATCCCCGAGGGTAAAGACCACATGATTGAAACGTGCTTATTTCGATAGTTCTGACTTAACGCCCTCGTTAGTTCTTCGACTGAGAGGCATTGCGTATCGTTGCCAAAATTCTTAATCACGACAGGAAAACGAACCGAAACCCGTTTTTTGTCAGTGCTAAACACATTAAAACGCACGCGATAATCAATACTTGCGCCATTGCGTCGAGGTTGATCGATTGATACGACATTTTGAGCCACTTTTGCCGCGACTAAGTACCGCTCGACCGCTTCAAACAATAACCCTTGTGAATAGGGATACCATGCCTCATTAGCCACGCCCTCAAGTCCGAGGCCGCAAAAGTGAAAGAAATTCATTTCAGTTAAAACAATGATCGTCAACTCGCCCCTTTTTTGCTGTTGAATATCGTCTTTGGAGAGCCTGCTTGTCGCTTGTAAGCTGGCTTGCTCGCTGAAAGGCTTAGTGTGGCTTGCTGGGGTAGTGATTGAGTGTGTCATGGCTGTGTGCTCCGTTTGGGGTCTATCATCTTCGTTTTCGCCTGACGTCCTGCTCGCTCGCCATCGTTCTGATTGACAAGGGCGCGCAGCGGCGAAGCGAACCCTTGGCAAGCGGGTTGTGGTGAGCGACAGATAAGACGGCAGCGTAAACGAAAGGGATAGAACCAGGAGCGGCCATGATGCCGAATGAAACGACCAGCTTAGCCACACTTGCCGCGCAGTGAGTAGGACTGTGCTTGGCGGTTTGGTGGTTGCGTTAGGGATTGGCAAGCAGGAACGTAGAGCCACGGCAAGCTTGCTTGCCATCAGTGGATCACGTTATCGCGGGGAGCGAAGCGAAAAGCCCGACCGAAGGGAACGCCCAAGTTCATCAGTGGTATTTAGATGACATAGCGCGACAGCAGCCAATAGACACTCAGAGTAAATAGATTAACCGCCGAGGCACGTTTCAAAGCACACCAAGGGGTATTGTCAGATAAACGGAAAAGGGCGGCGCAGCCGCCGCTTGTTTCGCGTTTTGCGGGGAACTAACAGGGAATAGCGACTATCGGCGGCCAATAAAAACGAGCCTGAATGCGGCGGCGACGAAATAAATAGCAGAAATGGCAATGAACAGCCAACAAATCACCAATAGTATATTATTCAAGAATGCCATCATCACTTTGTCCTTTCATTTTATCAGCGTAAATACTTTGCGATTAGCAGCGGTTTTGGTGTTATCAGTCAACGGCCAAATTTCCCAAGGAGAATCGGCGCCCGTGCGACTTCTGAGAATGCTATCTCCCTTGCGCCATTGAAACTCTTCGTAATCAATACACCACTCAAACACTTCGCCCTGTTTGACGGACTTGAGATCACTTATCTTCACAATCTCTATCGCACGTTGAGACATGCCTAATCCTCCTTGTCGTTATCGCAACACTCACATGTCTTCATCTTCCCACTCGATGAGGCGGTATTTTTGAAACTCTGGATGCTCTTTAAGCTGTTCGTGAACATCTGCGGGGATGTGAAAATTCAACTCCCCCGCTTCAATCAAATACTTCAAACACGCTAAGCCCTCATGCTCAAGCCCAGACTCATCAATCACGCGCTGCACTTGATTGGCTTGGCATCGATACCGCGCCCCACCGACAACGACATTCACCGCGCCAGAGGGCATAAAAATCATCGTCACTGGATAGTGATGGCCACCAAACAGATTCACAAAGGAAAAATAAACATGATGACCTTCACGAGTACAACTCACGATATTGTTGATTGGCATGATAACGCCCTCACTGTGTTGCACTGGAATAATGTGGATCGGTTCATCGGCTTGTACGGCTTGCTCATAGGCCGCGACAACCTCGGGATTGTCCATAAGCTGCGCTTTCACCTCTGAAAATGGAATACCGGTTACTTTGCCCATATCAATCTCCCACTTTTGAACACGATCTTACTGAGTCTGCGCTGTTCATTAACTTATCAGCTGCCTTGGCTAAGAAGTCCGAACGGTCTTTGAACTCGCGATGAAACGCCACAAAACTATCGATACGTACAATCTGCGATTCTGACAATGTGATATTGAGGCGTTTTTGTTTGGCTTTAAGCGCCTCTAGTGGCACCTCTAAGGCCATCCATTGGTCGAACTTGGGATGCAATGCCTGATAGTCGCGATAACCTTCATTCAAGCTATCGACTAAATGACCATCGTTGATCACTTCCTCAGCCATTAATAAAATGGCTTCTTTAGCCTTAAACAAGATTTCTTCTTGGCAATCCGCCGCCGAAAAACAGCCATAGCCTAATTTTTCAAACACGGGGATAACGATACCAAACGCCTGCGTTTCATCAGCAGGGCTTTCGATCCCGACCATAAATAGCATTGTAAAACCTCTGCGTTAACCGTTGAACCATTATACACACGCATACACACAACTCAATTTATTTAGTTAATTCTTGCTCAGATTTACCCTGAATTAACAGGGTAAATCTGCATCAGTATGCGGCTTAAAATCCAGCTGGCATCAACGCATCAAAGTAGGCTTTTTGTGCATCATCTAGCCCTTTTCGCTCACCGTTCACTAAGCTATCAACCTGATTTGCTAAATCCTTTTTCTTGAGTGCAGCGGCTTGTAATGCCCACTGCTCACCCATGACAGGCTGAGCCATATCAATTAAACAAGACAAACTCACGCGCTTAAAGAAGGTTTCCGCAGTAGGTCGCCAGTAGTTAGACCATTTCACATCGAGCGTGGATATCACGGCCTCAACAGCTTTATGACTATTATCAATTGACGCCTCGAACATGGAAGCCGTGGCGTAAGCCACCTGCTTTTCTTTCTCTTTTACATCGAGGGCGCAAAAAGCGTTAAAGCGTTCAGCGACCGTTGGCAGACCAACCCACGCTAAATTTAGGCTGGCTTTTACACCCTCGATTAACTGCACCGCTTTGTTATCCGTGAGCGCTCCCGTTTTAGGATGGCAAGTGGTGTCGTTAACGCTGATATGCAGTGGACGGCTGCCATAATGCGAATCAGTGAACGCGCTTACACAGACAGAGAAATGCAACGTATCAAGCGCAACGCTTGGCGCACTCATTAACGCATGTTTCGTGATAATCAAACGCTGTGCGCGTAAGTCGTCATTGAGCGCAGCGGAATAACCGCTTGCGTCCTTATCTTCAATTTTTTTCACGTCACCCACATTGAGTGGGTCTAATTGCACACTGGCTTTTAATTGTGCCAGTGCCTTTTTGTCGTCTTTATGCACTAACCCAATATAGATACTGACAGGCTCACCATAACTTTTTAACACGAGCATACACCCCGCTAGCGCCATTTCAGCGGGATCATACTCACCCTCTTTTGAGTCTAGAAGCCCAAACCCTGCAAGTTCATCGTATTCAGAAACTAACTTTATCTGTGTCCACTTCCAGCCACGCGCGATTAACTTTGCTGCTTCGATTTGCAATTTTGCGGTCGCTAATGATTCGAGCAACGCTTTATCATCAAGATAGACTTCATCACTGAACAAGTCTGAGGTCACAACCCCGCCCGCTTTTTCGTATTCTTCTTGGCCAACAAACTGAGCCAAATAGTGATCAGCATTCACAGCGGCGTCTTTAAGCATATTGCGGAATTGGTTTTCGTTGTAACGTCTATCGCCTGCCAGCTCCCACACTTCGACTTGTTTTTCGACACTGGCAATCGTGAATATCATCACGACATCAAGCGACACGTTCCCCGCTTTGTACGCATCGAGCACAACAGGGGCTACCATGCTTAATTTCATGCGCTGCTGCACGAATTTCGCTGTTACGCCAAACCGCGCCGCAACATCAGCAATGCTCGCGCCCTTATTCACCATGTCAGCAAAAGCGTGAAATTCATCGACTGGGTGCATCTTTGCGCGTGTGAAGTTTTCAGTCATTGATAGCTCGGTGGCATAGTTGGCGACTTCTTCGGCTGTCAGCAACTTAACAGGCACAAGCGTTTTCGGTTTCAGCTTATTATTTTTGACCGCTTTAATGAGCTGTCTCAGTCTACGGCCACCGCCCAAAACTGGGTATAAGCCTTGCGCGTTCATGGGCTCGACGATCAAATTTTGTAAAATGCCATGCGCCAAAATGGAGGCATACAACTGTTCATCGTCAGCCTTGGACGCATTTTCTTTACGCACGTTCTTCTCAGACAACACCAACTGGTTAATCTGCAATTGCAGTAACACTGGCTTTGCTGTTGAGGCCAATGCCACCACAGCGTTAGCCGCTGTTGCCGATTTTTGAGCAATATCGGGCTTGTGAGAGCCTGCTTGAGTCTTTGGGCTGGCAGGTAAAGTGGTGGCTTTAGTGTGAGTTGCTTGCGCTTGAATTGAGTTTGTCATTGCTTGTTTTCCTGTCGTTTAAATATCGTTCTCGTCTTCGCCTAACTTCCTGACTCATTTCACGTTCTGACAGACAAGGGCGCGCAGCGGCGAAGCCTCCCTTGGCGGGCAGGTTGTGAAATGAGACAGATAAGAAGTGACAGCGCAGACGTGAACGGTATTGACAGGGAAACGATGACAAACGATAGAGAAGCGCACGCTTACTCACACTTTAGCCGGCAATGAACCGGACAGTGCTTTAGGACGTTGATGTTTGCTTTTGTTTGGGGCTTGGTGATTGCGTTAGGGATTGGCAAGCAGGAACGTAGAGCCACGGCAAGCTTGCTTGCCATCAGTGGATCACGTTATCGCGGGGAGCGAAGCGAAAAGCCCGACCGAAGGGAACGCCCAGTTTAAGACCAATCTCCGGTGAGCTGTTTTACTTCCGTTTCACGAAGACAAAACGCCGTATTAATCGACGTTAGATTATCAAACTTCTCACGTTGAGTGAGCGCAGGATCTTGCTCAATTTTTCGTTCAGCGCCGGTCACTTGGATTAATAGCGTATCGAGATTCTTACTGGCTTTAAACTTACGCAACCAAACCAAATCCAACTCTGACAAGGTGTTATTATCAATATAATTCATGGCTTCTCGTATATTTACCAAATATTGGCTTGCTGACAGCGACTTTTGACGATTTCATTATCATTGAGCTGAATGGCGGCAATTTTTTTAGCCCGCTGACACTCTTGGACATTCACCGGATATTGCTTATCCCACGCACTCATAAGCTGGCGCTGCGACTTACTCATCGAATATTTAGGATAACTTTGGTCCATATACAGATAAGACCGAGCAATGCGCCCTCTGGCGGCTTCGGGAGGCTGAGCTTTGCTGCCCTCAATACGCATATCACAGGCACCAAAATCAGATTTAGCAGCTGGTAACAGGGCAAAATTGTAATTACTGCGCAGCGCGTTCACAGCGCCAATGGCCGGAAATAGATTGTGCATATCCGCTTGCATGTATCGATACTCAACATTCATCTTCTCGGCACACTTGCGGCCCTTGAACGACTGACCTTTGCTATCGACACATTCCCCATGGCCATCACGCCACTCAGTAAATGCTTTGCCAAAATTTTCGGCGGGTACAACGTGTTCCCATTCGATTTTTTTAGCGCGCGCTAAATGCGATTTAGTAGTAAATCCTGGCGGAGTGATTACCAGCCCTTTTGCATCAAATGCAGCACCGCAATAAAGGGTTTCCCGCTGATCTTGATAGACCGATAACAGCTGTTTTTTAGCCTGATTAAACGACTGATTCGTCGTATTGGAAGCAACAGCAAAAAGGGGAATTACCGCAATGATAGAAATTAAAAAACGATTCAAAAACAAACCTCTTTTCAATGAGATTGACTACATTAGATTAATCTAAAAGCTGTGTTAATAATGCGATACTGCCAAATATTCTACTTTATCCAGAAACTTAGGCGGCCAAAGATATGACTTGTTTAAGCGATCATTATCGACGACAGCTAATGAGGCTATTTAGTTAAGTAAATGACAAACCTCTGTTTTTTCATCACACAAAAATGATTTTCCGCTCAGTTAACACTAATGACTGAGAAGCCTTTATGCTCCCCACATTTAAGACATGAATCAGGCACTTTGTCCCCTTCAAAATAATGCTTGTTATCACCGCATTTTTCACAATGAGAGCAATAAACAGCATCGTGCATTTTGGCCGCAACTTTATGAAGATCAGACAAATCTACGTTTAATTTCATGCTTTATTTTCCGTTCTATGTGTTTTTGGTAATGGATGTAAGGGCTTTATCAATTGAGAATGGGCGTAGTTCACCGTTAGACAAGTGGACTTTATAACAAGCTGTTGTGATCCAAGTCTGTTCGACAAAACGTTTCTCATTTTCAACAACAAAAGAAACAACTAGGCGACCATTCAAATCCCATCCCTTTTCATTATCACAGTAACGTTCAAAGAGTTCTTTGAGTGCATTAAATAATTCACCAGAGTCTATTTTTCCATTTGCATCAGGACTCAATTTTTGACTTTTAAAGTAGTTAGAAGCTTCACCTTTGGTTTGATAAAACTTGCCTGCTATTGTGACTGGTTTTGCCTTTCCCATTTGAAACTCCTTTACGATGTTGAGTTAATCAGACAGCACATTTGCTTCAAAGTAACCTGGCGTTCTTTGTTTATAAGAGTGACCGCATTTATATGGGCAAATGATTTTTTCGCGCTCCCAACCAATACCATCAGCATTTTTTTCAATTAGTTCAAAAACTTTCTTACAGTTTGGACAAGTAATGTAATCTTTTCTATCGCTCATAATTGACTTTCCGTTATTTATTAAATGTTCCAAAAACAGTGTTCAAAGCATCTACAAATTCACCTGCTTTGACATCACCAAGGAAACAGGGCTTAAAAGAATCGGTGGCGATGTATTTTTTCTTAGCTGGCACGTAAATCATTGAGTCTGGATTCGTGGCCAAATAGTCTTGAAAGACTTTACTCACTTTTTGACGACCTAGCCCCAAATGACGGTAAATATCTTGGCTGGTAACGTGTCCATTAAGCACGAGTTTTGCGTCAATCAACTTTAATACAGCGTCATCAAGTAATGGGCGTGACATAAATTATTTTCCGATTATTTACTGTTTTTCTTTGGCAAGCCTCTAACTGCGTCCATATCCCTAGCTTCACCAGCCGCCGCGATTCTGGATAGTTGCCGCTCTGACTTGCCCCAGCGTTTTGCAATTTCTTCAAACGTCCATCCCTTTGAGTTGGCGATTAATTGAAATTCCGTAATAGGTTTACCCGTCATATATGCCTAGTACACCTTTTAAGTTAGACCTGTCAAATATGTCTAGTATATTTCTTTTTCAAAACCAATCAATCCCACACATCTGTTCAATCCGCTTCGGTTGAATAACAACGTAGTCTATTGTGGTTTCAGGGCTGGCATGGCCGAGGATTCGCGCTACAGTCTCAATCGGTACGCCATTGACTACGGCGTTAGTACAAAGCGACTTACGGCCAGAGTGTGACGAGGCCGATGGTAGGCCACATTTCTTATAAATCTCGCGCATTGCCTGCTCTAAGGAGTCGCAAGCCCAATATTCCCGCACCACGCCAGAGTCAAGCTTTCGCGGCTTAGGTTGGAGCGAATAAGGAGCGCCACGAACCGTATACAGAAACCGCGACTCAGGGATTAATCCTTGAAACTCGGCACGGCCTGATACGCCCCATTTTTTAACTAGGCGGTGATCAACCCATTCCTGAATGATCGCCCTCGATGTTTTGTTTGTAAGCCAAACCGTTCTGGGCTTCAACAGCTTGCAAATACTGGCTGGCAGGTGGATTTCCTCTTTGATTTTGCCGTTGGCAAAAAGGATGTGTTCAGTTTTGAGTAATGCAACCTCAGTCACGCGCAGGGCAGCGTGAGAAAGTGCTACAGCACAACGTTTTCCTTCGCTGTGCTGCATGAGTTGGCAAGTTTTCAGGACTCTATGAATTTGGGCGGGAGTAAGTGCGTCTGCGCGGCTCATTGTCTGTATTTTCCTTTTAAATGGGGATATGCAGACAATACGATTTTTACACTGCCTAATTAGCTTAACACAGCATTAGAACTGGCATTCACGGAAAGCAAATTAACTTATTGGAAAACCATTGGATTTAAGATTGATAACCCCAATATAAACAATAAGGGAATAAGCCCTTCAGGAAAATTGGAAGTTACAAATGACCATTACAGATGAATTTTTTCGTGTGATTTTGAGTGGTTCCAAACATGAGTTTGGACAACTAGAAATTGATTGTAAAACCCTTTCGGCTAAAATCCAGTCAGCATCATCAGAGTTGATTGATAATCATAATAAAACTGATCCTTGGAATCCTGCAAGAGTAGTTGTAGATCGGTATCTAGCCGCTGGCACTGATAGCTATAAATATATTATTTTAGCCGTAAATTCTAATTCTCAAGTTCGTAACATGTTTATGAAAGGGTTGGAGAATATGGGCTACACAGTTGATCTTGACCATAAGGCCAAGTCGACTAAACAATAATGGTCAAAGGATGCAAAGAAATCTCCTTACCCATATACCTGAAAACTATCGCGGTTTGGTGCTTACTCAACACAAGTCGTTTCCGTGGCGGTTAGCCGATGGCCAGAACGTCACGGAATCCTGTTACGCTTTAACCGTCGGTATATCGGACCAGCGAGTAGTGTACTGCGGCGATAGAAATTCACGGCGCATAACCCAATGCTGATCGCTACCTTGTGCCGCAATAAACAACGCATCACGACCATAGCGCTGGTTGATTTCATCGAACACCTGCATAAGCTTAGGATCACTCTTTGGGGTATTAAATAAGTCATATTGCTGTAAAGTTTTCCTGCAAAGCTCAAGCAAGCCAACACCAACGCGATAATAGCGCACACCTGGGCGATAAAGGTTTGAAAGCTCCCTGCTAACAGCAGCGCACAGTTCGCGGCTGTCATCAGTAGCACAGACAAACTGAACAACTTTTTTAAAATAAACAGGCTGTGGATCATGCGGCGAGTTTGCGGCAAACACGACCATCGTTTTACATAACGAACCTTGTTCACGCGCCTTAGCCGCCGCAATGGCGGCATGTTTTGCTAACGCTTGTTGTAAATGGTCACGGGTAGTTATGCGTTCGCCAAGACTTCGAGTTGAAAAAATTTGCTGCTTGTCCGCTTTTGTTTCGTCCCATGTTTTACAGATCTGGCCGTTGAGTTCGCGCACTGTTCGTTCGACTTCAATCGAAAAAAGTTGTCGCGCCATTTTCGGCGCCAGCTGGGCCAAATCAAACGCGGTGTTAATACCAAGTAATCCTAGTTTGGCAGTCAGTTTGCGGCCTATTCCCCAAACTTCATCAACTGGCATCAACTTTAAAATTTCAATCCTCAGTGCATCGTTATCGATCACGCAAACGCCCTGATATTGGACCAATTGTTTCGCGGCATGGTTGGCCAACTTCGCCAAAGTTAATGTCTCCCCTACACCCACGCACACAGGCAAGCGGCATTCACGCCAAACGGCACGACGAATGGCGCGACAATGCAACCAAAGATTAGGGATAGCAGCTTGGCACTTTTGAAAAGATACAAATGACTCATCAATACTATAAACATACTGTTCGGGCGCAAAGCGCCCGATCACTTGCATCATTTTTGAAGACAAATCAGCAAACAACTCGTAGTTAGATGAAAATACCTGCACATGGTGGCGCCGACATAAATGTTGCTGCTCAAAGTAAGGACCAAATTTTTTCACACCAACCGCCTTGGCCGCTCTATTTGCAGCGACACAGCAGCCGTCATTGTTACTGAGTACAATAGCCGGCTTTCCGCGCAGATCAGGTCTAAACACCAACTGGCAATTGACATAAAACGAGTCGGCATCGATTAATCCGAACATTGCTGACTCAAATACTGATCAAGTAATGTTGAATGCTCATGAATGCGAATACTTTTAATGACCACACCATCGACACTGAAAGTGTCGGCTTCATCGATTGCAACGTATGTCATGTTTTGCTGTTGATCGATAGACACTAGCAAACGACGTTTCATATCGAGTAATTTAACAGTAAATTCCCCGTTGTAACTCGCCACCACTAGAGACATGTTCCGGCGTGGTGCCGCTCTATCGATAATTAAAATGTCGCCGTCGTATATACCGACACCTTCCATGCTTCGCCCAGCTGTGCGGCCGAACCACGTAGAACTAGGGTGTTCAACAAGGAGTTGATCGAGGCTAAGCGGCAATTCGAGGTAATCTGCAGCAGGTGAAGGGAAGCCGCTAATCCCTGCACTTGCATTGCATGTAATCAATTTCACAAGCCAAAACCACTGTATAAATAATCAGTAATGATAGCAGTAAAAAAATAAAAATCTAAAATTTCGATCCTGCTGCCGGTTCCTGACTTTTTTCGGTGGGTAATTACCGCGTTCTTTGCGGTGTTATCCACAAAAAATCAGGGTTCGGTGGCGAGTGGCTTTGCTCTTGAAAAGGTAACACTTGATTGGGAATAGATAAAAACTGCTGGAATCACCACTTGTCACAGATAATTTGGTAATCTATTAGTAACTATCTAGATCCACGGTGAACAGCTCTAGGATAGCCAGCCCCCCCCAAAGGGGGCGACAACTTTTGAATAGCAAGCAATGAGATCCAACAGTTTAATGTAACAGTGGGATATCATTGCATTGTTGACGGTGTTGTCATATAGTATTCAAAGGAGATCTGACACATCAGCATGTGAGAAACCTTGTTACCAGCAAGCTTTCTGAAAGCTATACGCCTTACTAGGCGACAACTAAACCGCATTTAGCGGTTTTTTTGTATCCAAAAAACATAAAGTTATATTCAACTCTATCAAATACTCATATACTTTCGACAGTCTAATAGTTGATCCTGTCAGACACACTAAAGGCACCCTAATGATTTATGGACAGTATAAATCATTAGGGTGGGACTATGTTCTGCCCTTTATGGCTCTTGTTTTCTGGGGTGGTACCCAGCATCTGGTCTAAAAACAAGCTCATAAACCTTAAGTCGTGTTGATGTGTCAGATCTCCTAGTTTGATGCATCTTTTTTCATATGTTGACCAGAAGCAGATGAATCCACGGCTCCCTTTTTGGAGCAAAATATCAATGTCTGTTGAATTGGTAATTATTGTGCTTGCCCTTATTGCCGCCGGTGGTGTGAAAATCACTATCGGCGATATAAATATTGGTAACACACGTAAAGATGACACCAACCGAAAATAGAATATTTTCCCCGCCCTAGTGGCGGGTTTTTCTTTAATGGCAGCATTCATTACTGCAATCCGTAAGCGGACGTAACTTGTCGATCAGAACGACTTGATTTTGGTAGTATGAGAATCACCCTTCTTGATTATAGCTCTGTCGTGATGGCAATCTGCAGTTACCGATTAATCACATATAGAAATTAACTATGATCTATCTAGCACATTTTTTATTAAGTAGAATAGTGATCCGCTTATCTATCCAGATCAACATTATTCACTGAAATCAGCCTCTGCTTAGCAGGGGCTATCCCCAAGCATTCATTACTAAACTATGACGCTCTTCACTCAGTACCTGCAGATATATTTCCGAGTTAGCAATGAAATCGAATTAGAATCTATTCATAATACCAAATGTAGCCCAAAACCCGCGAAGACGGGTTTTGGCTACTATTATCATGGAAAGGAGTAATTTACTTTTCGTTTAACTATTATGAGCAATATAGACTCAAGTCAATCATCTCAGGATGTAGTTTTCGAACGCTTTGATGCATCATTTCTGCTAGTTTTATTTGAAATTCCCACGGTGCCGCTTTGGGATGATTCTTATTCAAATATTGACTGAAGCAGGATTCTGTGACGTTCAATTGTTTTGCCAGCATACTGCGGGATAACCTTTTTCCTTGTTGGCGATACTCTGCAATTTTTTGAGCCACCCAATCATTCATCATGTTTTTAATTTCTGCTTGCGTTAGTTCAGGCATATTAGCGCTCCCAACGTTTTACACGATTGGGATTAACTTCAGTTATCAACAAACCATCCAAGGTCAGAACCTGCATGTTTGTGTTCTGGGCTGAAGTTTTCTTTTCAATGCGCTTTAAGTCTTCAACGTTACGCTTTAACACTCTAATCAAGTGATTTACATCAAGCTCAATTAGGTTTGCATCACACTTATTTAGAATCTGAATCAGCTTTTGAGAACAGATCTGCCATTCAACAGCATACTCGTCAGTAATAAGTGCCATAAGCGGTAAAATGGTATATTGCTGTTCACGCAATAAAGCGTGTTTGGAGGAAGCCAACATAAATCATCCCCCTTAAAGATAAAAGTAAAAACTGATGATATCACCAGACTTCACTAATGGAGGTCTACCCCCTAAGCAAACCTGTACGCATTGGTATGGTTTTATCGGCTCATCTAGGTGTTGGTCATATCCTGAGTAAGAGGCAATCACATTTAGCTTCAAATGGTTCTTATCAATTAGAAAAGACGCCAGTGATGTAGGCTGATCTAAGGCCTGCTTTAGTGCTAACATACCTTGGCGAGTTTTTTTTGAAGGAAGGGAAACATGCCCGGTATAAAACTCATCAAAGTAGCCACACTTATCATTTTTTTCGTCAGCGTGTTTCGGGTTAAAAACCGACACTCTATCAGCGCCTATAGATTTTGATAAATCTTCGAGTATGAAATAGGCTGCTTCGTTTTCCACAAATTCCTTAATTGAGTTCCCCCCAAGCCCCAACAGCTCAAGCTCCTGATATGTTTCACTTTTTCTTACTGACTCATTATTAAGCAGTACTGCTGTATCAAATGCCTTTGGGCTGACTAATTCTGAATATGCTTCAGCCAACCTAGAATACTGTGCTTGCGCGTTGGATATTGCAGCTGACAGAAAACTGTCAGAGGCAATGTCTTTATTTAACAAAAATGCCGTGCGAGACAAGAAACTGGACAACGCCGAATACGCCGCCATTTTATATGTGATTACTAGGAGCTCGTCTCCTCTGATATTAGTCCACGAACCGGGCTCATAAAAACCTTGTGGAGCCTTATGGTATTGCTCCGAGTAGTTATATTGAGCAGAAGGATCAATTTTGAACTCAGTAAAATTCATGATGCCATTCGACAATACCGTAGACTGAGTAATACCCGAATTGATTACAATCTTATCGTCAACGTAAATAGAGCCATAACCAATATTGCATTTTGACTCAATACCGTTGGTACGCAAATGTTTGACTACCGCTTCTGAGAAAATTTGCTTTATCTCGTGGATACCACGTAATGTACCGTCAGCGCTGCGAATGTTGGATTCTATGTTATCAATGAATAAACTGGATTCAGCCGCAACATAGTGTAAAAAGCTGTCTTCGCCGAGATGCCACATTACTTTATTAAGCTGAATAATGTTCTGGGTAAATTCATGTTGTGCGGCAACATCATCATTCACATCTTCAAGACAAATCTTGAAGTCGTTAGAGTAGCAACTAACATGTGATAATAGTTGAGCAACAGGTTCGAGTATAGGGAATTGAAGCTGAACTAAGCGTACGGGCTTCTTTTTAAAAGATGTGTCATTTGATGTGTGGATATGAACAGCTACGAGCTGTCCCATTTTATCTAACAATGTTGTCATGATCATATTTCCAATATTAACTGCATGAACGCTTAGAAAGACTTTCACACGAGTCATAATATTTAACACAATCTCAAGGAGGCTGTGCGGTGAATTGTAAGAAATTAACTATCTGCTCAAGGAGCTGACAGAATTTACTGCTTACAAAATCAACTTTAGAGATAGCCTGTAACTTAATCAAGTCAAATTTTTGGAAAATGCTGGTGTCTTAGCGTAGGGCTAATAAATTGCCACAATGACGATAGACACATTCCTGCATCATTTAAATTTGTTCAAAATGATCTCACCGGACTACGCATTCTAGAATGTTGCTTACTAACAATGGGGCAGAAATTGCTTAGGATGATCGCTCTAACACTTACCAAACCAAATCATGCAAACTTAATACGCCACCCTTAACTAAGTCTGCATTGGTCCAATATGGTAATAAAATCGATTCACTTAGGGTATACCCCAAGCAAACTAGCTACATCCCATTGCCAATTGGTTCGCTATATCTTGATTTAAAACCCTACTCGCACTAGCATCGTAAACCACATCCTAAAAACACCAAATGAGGCAAAATGTTTATTCGGGCCTACCTGCGCGCATCAACAGATGAACAAGATGCCAATCGAGCCAGAAATGAGTTGGTTCAATTTTCAGAAAGTAAAAATGTTCGCATAGCCAGTTTTTATACCGAGACACAATCAGGGGCTAAAATTGAACGGCCTGAACTTGGGCGCTTGATCATGGACTCTCATCCTGGCGATGTTTTACTCATAGAAAAAGTCGATAGATTGTCTCGCCTCCCCTTTGAGCAATGGAAGGTGTTAAAGAGTAAGTTGGTAAAGGCCAATATTCATATTGTTGTTGTTGACCAACCAATGACACATGGGATCTTAAATGGCACAGAAGAACATACCATGATCGCAAAAGTGCTCACGGAGTTCATGATTGATTTAGCCGCTGCAATGGCCAGAGATGATTATGAGACAAGAAGAAAGCGACAAGCGCAAGGCATCGAAAAGGCAAAAACCTTAGGCAAATACCTTGGACGTCAGCCTGACCATGGATTAAGGCAAAATATTCGGTTACTACTAGATGAAGGGAAAAGCTGGTCACAAGTGCAGAGTCTGCTTAAATGTAGTCGTTCTACCATTGCCAAAGCGGCTAAGTTAAATGAGCTAAAAAACGATGAATCAGTTCTCTAGAGATTTGATTCATCCTAGCGCAAAAAAAGCTCCGCTGAAAGGAAGAAACGGGGCGAAATGGGTCTGTTTTTGACCAGCGTCAATCAGTCTGGGGTAAAGTTTGTAGTGGCAGACTCAAAATATGAATGTTGAATTATTGTTCTGGTCTAATCCTATCGGACATAAATGGCTCGCCCCCCCCTATGGGGGCTGGCTATCTAGGCGTTATTCACCATGGTTCTAGATAGTTGCCAATAGATTACCAAATTATCTGTGACAAGTGGTGATTCTAGCAGTTTAATTATCTCCGCTACAGAACAACCCACCAAGTTATTAACTCAGCTCACCACTGAATCCCAAAGAGCTTTTCTATCGATATGGCAAACAGACTGCACGATCTTCCCTTCTGAATTGAGAGTCAAAATGTCCACCCCCTCACAGTAGATACTTCTGTCGGATGCTTGCCAAACTATCACGCCACACTTCGACGCATGGAGTGCCCATTCCCAAGCGTAGTTATTAGTACTGGAACAGCCGAAAAGCTTCATCGTGTCGAATGTCATATCAGGGAAATTGACCCAAGCCACTTTCTCAAGATGGTCCTTCATGCCCGACTTTAGAATTACCGGATGCGGTTTGTCGATATATGTAGCTTCGTCAGCCATGGAGGAGACGATCAAATCTGCATTCCGTTGCACCCAACCATTCACATAGTCAAGGACTGTCTGAGGTACGGAATCTAAAATAGAATTATTAACTTCCACTTCCACTTCCCTAGATTAAAATAAGATATTTAATTTAATAACTTAATTTCCAATGTTAAGTCAATGTAATTTTTGTAGTAGGGTGTACTGGTCCAAACTGGACACTTTTACTTGAGAATTTTCAAACTCTACAGGTGACAGATTGTCATTAACAGAATGAGATCGCTCCAAGTTGTAATATTTCATGTAAGCCGCCACATCTTGCTTCATAAACGCCCTTGTTGGTTGATTAACTTTAAAAATCCAATCGTGTTTCAAGCTACCAAAGAAACGCTCAACAACGGCATTATCCCAACTCGCACCCACATCATCCATGCTGGCTCGGATACCATAGCTCGATAGCAGCCTACCGAATTGCTTACTGGTATATTGCGAGCCTGTGGAATGGCTTTGCACAAATAACTACAGAGTGCTTCCTGAGCGCCCAGTATGATGCTTAAAACCCTTGTTTCATCGTCATTCATAACCTACAGATTAAAAATCACCCCGCATCAACCAAACTCTAGACATCAAGATTGGCAACATATTTTTTAGCGGAGTCTTTGAGATACGCCTTAACTTTATCACGGACATTATCATAATCACTTGGCGAAAAAGTACAATGCATTGCGACTCTAAATATATCATTACCGATACCCTCCCATAGGTAATGACTGTTACAATTTATCTTATTAAAGGCCACTACACTTATAAATAATGATAATCCCCCCCCCCCTCCTGACATATTAACTCCAGAATTCATACAGTTTACATAATTTCCATTCCGAGTATTCCCATCCCATATTGACATAGCTTTACTTCCATTGCCGGCTTTCATTAATGATCTTGAAAGTTGGGTTATATAACCATCCATAAAACCTCTATCGGCATCAGCAATCCCTGGCATACAACATTCGGCATCACGACAATTTTGTTTTAATACATCAATTACTCTTTCACCACCATAAATATTTCTTATTTCATTTAAAGTATCATTATGAAAGAAGTTCATATTTCTCCACCCTGCATCATCATTACAAACAACATACCCGGGATATGCTGACAAAACATTGCATAAAATAGTATACCAAACATCCAAGTAACTTTGTCCTTCCTGTAGTACATAAGTTTTCATATATTCTCTAGTGCGCAATTGGGCATAAAGCAAACTATCCTGAACATCTTGAGCTAAAGGATGGTTTGGAATGGCGTAAAGAGTTGAAAAATTAACAGTATTCATATTCAATCCAAATTAACTTTAATTAACACGCTTAATTATTTAAAATAATATCTATTTATTGATTTTGCAGCTTTTAATGAGTCTTTTAATTAATAATTTTAGTTTGCAAAACTATATATAAATAAAATATTTTGATTAAAAAAAGTTTAAATGGCTACATTAACCAAAGTCCATAATTAAATCCAGAAGTGCGATACTAGCGAATTAAGCTACTAGCTGGCTAGAAAGCTCCATTAACACTATCACACATTTAGAGTAAAAAATAATTCAATTCATTACAGAATCCCATATTTCAATTCAACATTTATCAAACAATTTATTTATTACAGAAAAGTTATCAGTAAGTTCAACAGAGTGCAAAATACAACATCGATTACAATTTCACGGTTATTCTAGGTTATTCATAATCGGATAGTAGCGATACTAAATTAACCTTGTTCTTTATTAATAAGCTAAATAATAGCTGGCACATTTTTCAGATAATAATTAAACAAAATAATAATTAAACAAGATAATATCATCTATCTTTAGTAAAGCAATTTAACTGCCAGTTAATATTTTTCATGATAAATCCAACCATCGTAACCTTCCATTATTTATGGTATTATCTTCACCTCCACCATCGAGCCATAAAAATCAAACCATTAATCGCCATTAATTTTGCATATTTTTATCTACATAAAACTTAGATAATATAAAATAGCTAGTTACATTTTCAGCATTAAATTCCGACAACACTTTATCAAATAATGTGATTAATATCTTGATATAATATCTAGCGTCAATGGCTGAGCGAAATTTATTTTAAGTAATTATATATTCAGGTATCCAGGCCGGTTCAATATCGCTGTTTAAAATAAAAATCCATCTTGCCATCTTGCCATCTTGCCATCTTAAAATTAAAAAATTTTGCTACGTTTTCCTAGACTACTTATCTATACACTTTAAAAGGTTTTAGATATAAAAACCGAAACTATATGATTTAGCTTTATAACTAAGATGTCAGACATTGTCTTTCAGATAGTGGAGTACGCATCAGATCTTAAATACATTTATTTTAATTTCAACTGGTAACTAATAATAATTAACCCCATGTTATCCATAATAATTAATTTTCTTTCATGACTTTAGAGTACAAAAATGTAAAGCTCATTACAATGGTGACAATCGACTGCTATATTGACTTGCGCAAGCTGAAAGTTACCTCATTTATCACTATTTGCATTAAAATCTCACAACTGCATTTGACCAGAGTCATCCCTCAATTTACCGAATGTCTCTATCGTTTATTTTAGTATCAGCACTTCATTTTTACTTGCTATCGCAGAAATAATCATCCTCAGAATTTCTAATACTCTTTCAAGTTATTTATTTTAAATAAATCATCAAATTCTTCATCAGTAGTAAGCTATTTTTATATAATCTAAGGCTACTACCTTTGAGGTTATTTTTCATGTATTTATTGCTACGTTTAATAGATTTAAAATATCCACAACAATTTAAATCATTTAACAAATATCAGTATCGTTCGAAACATGAAAATTTATCAACTCATTTTAATATTTTAATACTTTCCCATTAAAATAGTAGCGATCAAAAAAATCATTCTTTTGCACTATAGGTTTAATTCTCCCAGTAGATTAGAACAAAATAAGTTGAACTAAAACCGTAGCCGCAGATCTGAGCGGCATCGCCTATCAACTTACCCATCAACCGTGTCAAAACCTCGCTATAAAACAACCCACTGGAAGCAATACAACCAAGCCTTAATCAACCGCGGTTCACTTACCTTCTGGATTGATGAGGAGGCAATCGCTAAGTGGAAAGCCAAGGTCGAGCAACCCAAGCAAGGTCGTCCTCGTGTGTTTAGCGACTTAGCCATTACCACTGCGAGCCTTACAGG
>NZ_JAKKRM010000021.1:0-65757 GCF_025654295.1 Shewanella sp. SM23 | reverse complement strand
CGGCACTGGTGACCGTGATGTCACGGGTCAGGGTTTCACCTGCCTTGAGTGACTGCACGTCGCTGTGGCTGTTGTTTAAGGTGTAGGTCCAGTTACCGTCGGCATCAATGCTGAAGAAACCGTAGTTGCCATCGGCGACATTGGTTTGCACTTGGAAGACCGCTTCGCCGTTGTCGACGTCGGTGACGGTTAAGGTGCCGGCCACCGTTTGTACTGTGCCTGGCAGGGTGTCGGAATCGCCGTCTTCGGTGACGGTGCCAGCATCGCTGTCGCCGTTACCGACCGTGATGTCAGCGGGATCGTTCGCGCCGACAATGGTGATGGTCACGGTGTGGCTGGCGGTGCCATCGGCACTGGTGACCGTGATGTCACGGGTCAGGGTTTCACCTGCCTTGAGTGACTGCACGTCGCTGTGGCTGTTGTTTAAGGTGTAGGTCCAGTTACCGTCGGCATCAATGCTGAAGAAACCGTAGTTGCCATCGGCGACATTGGTTTGCACTTGGAAKACCGCTTCGCCGTTGTCGACGTCGGTGACGGTTAAGGTGCCRGCCACCGTTTGTACTGTGCCTGGCAGGGTGTCGGTATCGCCGTCTTCGGTGACGGTGCCAGTATCGCTGTCGCCGACTGAAATGGAAGCAGGATCACTAACCGGGGTGACGTTAATGGTTAATGTGGCTGTTGAACCAGTGTCAGTGGTGTAGGTGATGACTGGTACTTGGCCATTCCAGTTTTCATTGGGTGTGAAGGTGTAAGAGCCATCGGCATTGATGACTAAGTCGCCGCCTTCTAAGGAAACGGTGGTGCCCGCTGTAACAGTATCGCCATTCACGGTGAAGCTGACCACAGATAGTTCATTATCCACATCGCTGTCATTGGTGAGCACGTTACCGGTGGCAACGGTATCTTCATCAACGGTATTAGTATCGTTGGCTAACGCAGAGGCATCATCAACAGGGGTCACATTAATGGTTAATGTGGCCGTTGAACCCGTGTTAGTGGTGTAGGTAATGACTGGTACTTGGCCATTCCAGTTTTCATTAGGCGTGAAGGTGTAAGAGCCATCGGCATTGATGACTAAGCTGCCGCCTTCTAAGACGACCGTGGTGCCTGCGGTAACGGTATCGCCATTCACGGTGAAGCTGACAACGGACAGGGTGCTGTCGATATCGGAATCATTATCAAGCACATTGCCTGTTGCTGCAGTGTCTTCTGCAACTGTGGCGCTGTCATTTGCAAGGATGGAAGGATCATCGACAGGGCTGATATTAATGGTTAGCGTCGCAGTTGAGCCCGTGTTGGTTGTGTAGGTAATGACAGGTACTTGGCCATTCCAGTTTTCATTCGGTGTGAAGGTGTAAGAGCCGTCGCTATTTAAAACTAAAACACCACCTTCGAGAGTCACTTCTGTGCCTGCTGCGTAGGTGGTACCGCTGATTTCGAAGCTCACAACACTTAGAGTAGAATCCACATCAGTGTCGTTATCGAGCACATTGCCAGTCGCTACAGTATCTTCATTGGAAGTGTTGCTGTCATTAGCAAGTGCTGAAGGTGAGTCTGCTGCAATGGTGAATTGTGGAATATTGACCGTCGTTCCAGTCAGTGCTTGGCCGCTTGTTGAGTAGCCTGAAGCTGCAATGGTTTCTGTGCCGCTACGGGCTAGAGTGACATAGCCCGAGTTACCATCACTGCCTGGTGTGTTGCCTGCTGCGGTTTCTGGTAGGTTCTGAGTTGGGTCTTCACCGGATGCAATAAGATCTTGTAATGCTTGAATTTCATCTAGGGCTGCTTCGTTAGCCGTGCCAGAGGCTGCTGCAGTAGTTTCACTGGGCGCGACTTCATTTGATAGCTTAGTGCCATCATCGAAGGTAATTTCATAGGTTGCGTTTTCGCCAATATGGAGCACAGCACCTTTAGGGAGTTGTTCGCCATCCTTAGCGGGTTGATTTGAACCATCAACTTCGACATTGATTTGCCCTTTTACTAACTTAAGCAAACCTTTCTTTGATGTAATTACCGATCCCATAGTAAGCTCCCAACAGCCAAAGTGTGTTAATCCATAGACGCACAAGTCCAACAAATATGTCGCACTGTGATACAAGTGGTGGAATTTTAGCTAACGAAACGACTTAAGTCAATTTTTTGACGCGCTTGTGTCGCCTGTTCTTATGCGGTTTTACGGATCTTAATACGCAAAAGTGACAATTTTTAGACCTGTAACTAGATGTAGTAGCTATATCTATAAAAAGGGCCGTATTTAGTACTTTTTAACTCTAAGATTAAGCATCGTTATAAGAAATTAATCTGGATTGGGGGAGTGGTTTTTACGGAAAAGAAGCGACACAATCTAGTTTTTAACATTTTGGCAAGTTAAGTGGGTTTTAATATGTCTGCATTGGCAAGTGCCGTGATCTTTCGTTACTCAAATCACGGCGACTAGGTTGCAGGCATTGTAGAACTACAGATTAACCGCCTGACGATAACTTTGATTTGCGTTACCTTGTTCACCTAACTGTTCTTGAATCCGTGCAAGCGCCAACCAAGAGGCTTTTGTGGGTTCGAGTCGGCAAACATTTTGCCAGCAGGTTCTGGCTTCTTTCATATCCCGTGTTTGCTGATAAAGTTTAGCTAAGCACATCTGGTAGTCGGCATTATTCTCATGGGTGATTTCATGCTTGAGTAACTGCTTACGGATTTCTGTATCTTGGGCTGTCGTTATTTCTGGAATGACTTCTAAAAGCGCTGATTCAGGAGCAGTACGTAATTTTTTCGAGAGTAGCTTCAGCGCTTGCTCTTTGCGATTAAAGCGGCATAAACCCACAGCATAAATCGCCAAAAACTCAGACTGATTGCGCTCACTGCGAGATAACCACTGCCAGCATTCTTCTAAGGCTTCTTCGCCTTTAATGGTTGCGGCTTTGAGTAAAGCGCAGTGAGTGATTACATTGAGTTCATTTAGCTGGGTGTCATCTAGGATCTGGCGCTTCTTCAAAATAGGTAACAATAGCTTGAGCGCATCCCAATCCTCTTGTGCTTGATATAACTCGAGGGCGAGTTTGAGTACCGGTGCTTTGCTCTTACTTGTGGGGGCTAATTTATCGAGCTCGGCGCGGGCTAAAGCTAACTCTCCTTGTTTTAACAGATATCGAGTACGCGTGGTTGCGACGGCATTCGCGGCCAGCGGTTGTGTTGCTGCACGGTCAAGATATTGATCACGCTCTGCTATTTTCTGTTGATATTGGGCAGCACGAGCCGCTGCAAGTAAATTAAGTGCAGGGAGTTCGCCATTGTCGGCGCCTTTTATCATAGCGCGTTCTGCTGCTGGCCAATCTTCTTCTGCCAGAGCCAATGCACCCATTAAGGTATGCTTTTTCGCGGAGCGACGGCGCCAGTGGCGAGGAATAAAACGGCTACGCAGCATGAGATTAATGACGCTAATCACCAACCATTCTAGTACTTGGAACATGGCATAAAATACAATTAAGGCAATGATCCCAAAGACTAAACTGGTCTCAATCTGGTAGTCACCTGCCGCAATGTATACATAACCTGTGTTGCCCACCAACCAAGGGCTAATGCAGAGCCCTATCAATATTATCCCTAAGAAAATTAATATCTTGATCATAATGGCACATCCTCTGATGAGGTCAGCTCACCATAGCTTGTCAGCTGTAATAGCAGAGGTTTTGCGGCAAAGGATTTCAGAGTAATAGGATCAAGTTCTAATGTCGCCAATTTATCGATTTTGGCGATGGCTTCAGCAGTGCTGTGATCTTGAGTATCAAAATAGGTTTGAATCCACTTACGCACCATCATTAATGATTGGTGATAAGCGGCTCTGTCGTAGCGGTATAACGCAAGTTGAGATTGCAGCAGTTTATGACGAATATTTTCAATCAGATACCACTGTTGCTCAGGAGCAAGTAAAGCGGGTGCATCGGCTGTTCTATGGCGTATGGTGATAAAGTCTTGGGTTAACGCTTTCCACGTCTTCCCTAAGTTGTTCTGCCAGTCATTTAAATCGCCAGTAATGTTTGTATCTTCAGGGGCATCGGTTTCTGCATCGGTGCGATTAAGTGGCAGCTTATCGAGTTGCTCAATTAAGGCATCGAGGGCTAATACACTACCATCAATATCTGTGGTTTTAATACTTGCAGTCGCGGCGATATCTTTTGCTAGAGCCTTACGAATAGGTAGCAAAGCGGGATTGTTCATGGCGGCGATGGTTTCATCCGCCGACTTTAATAGATCGGTGGCGGTGCGGGGATCTTTTTCTAACCAAAGTTTACGGCCCGCCATGTTTACTAGATATTCGGCTTCTGACGCCATCCAATGCGTTGGACTGCGCTGGGCAAGTTTATTGATCCTGTCCTGCAGTTGATTTTGGTCTTCTGCCAATTTTGTTAATTCTTGATAGGTCTTAGCATCATTCAGTTGTTGCTGTTCAAGCTGGCCAATACGTTGATTGGGTTGTAGCAGGGCTTGCTGTAATTGGTCTTGCAGGGCGATATTTTTCGCATCCTGCGCCAGCAGTTGCTGTTGCATCTGTTGGTATAACATAAAACCGCCGCCAAGGGTGCAAGCGGTTAAACCCAGCGCTAATAACACCCCAAAGCGAATCGCCCACGAGCTTCTATTGGATGCTGGCGTTTGACTCGGCGTGCTTGAAGGTGTGGCTTTGGCTGTTTGGGATTCAGTTGATGGCGCTGAAGTTACGGGCGTGTCATCAGTCGTTATTGATGGTTCAATAATAGAGGTAGCCTGTAATTCAGGGCTCTTTGCGTCGTGCTTGTTGTTATCCATTTAACAGTCCTTGAAAACATGCTACTGCCGAAATTCGAGTTAAATCGGGCTAAATAGCGCTTAGAGTTTAAGGGCGTTTAGCACGGCTTTGCTGTTGGCGGCATTGGCATTGGTGACTTGGGTTATACCAAAGGCGTGAGCTTGAGCTTCTACTCGGTTACTTGGGACTATGATATGACATGAGCGCAGCCATGCAAATAACTCTTTTGGCACTAGATTAATCAGGTTATCCAGTACTTCACCGCTGGTGACGACAATAGTGTCGATGCCAAACTCTTGCCATTGTTGTGCGATCTGTTGTCCATTGAGTGGTGGACAAGCCCGTTGATATACTTCCCAATAGCGCACTGTTGCCCCGCGCTCAGCCAGTCGTTCAGCTAAGGCTTCACGGCCACCAACGCCACGTATGATCGTAATCTGCTTACCTTTAATATCTTGCAAAGGCGCGAGCGTGAGTAGACCTTCGGTCTGCTGACAATCATCTGGGGCTTCGAGGGCTTCAATGCCGAGCTGATTTAATGCTTCCCAAGTCGCATGACCTACGGCGAAATATTGAGCTTGAGGCCAGCCTTTTATTCGAGAATGAGCGGTTGTTAAGGCATAGTCGGCAAAGCTGACTGCATTAGCGCTGATACAGATAATCATATCGGCGTGTGCCAGTGGGTGCGAGTTATTCGTTGTGATGGGCGGCGTTGCTTCGACACACAGTAGAGGTGTAACCCAATGGCTAATGCCTTGCTGATTCAAGGCATCGATCATGGACTGATTGCGCCCTTCAGGGCGCGTCAGTAAGACTTTCATCGACTTATGCTTTAGCGTAAACAGCGTCGAGTATGCTTTTTGCGCCTTTGCTCAATAGCTCTTCGGCAAGGGCAACCCCTAATTGCGTGGCGTCGGTTTTTGGACCTGTGATCACGCCTTCGATGATTTCACTACCATCAGGGTTACCGACTAGGCCGCGTAATGTCATCTCATCACCATTGATTTCGGCAAATGCGCCAATCGGCACTTGGCATCCACCTTCTAGGCGCGTGTTCATCGCGCGCTCGGCAATCACACGGTAGCGCGTTTCTAAATGTTCTAATGGTGCCAGTAGGGCCTTAACGCGTGCGTCGTTGGTGCGACATTCGATACCCACAGCGCCTTGGCCGTTGGCGGGCAAGGATTCTTCGGCAGAGATAAAGCTAGCAATCCGCTCAGATAATTTCAGGCGAATTAAGCCAGCAGCGGCAAGAATAATGGCATCGTATTCGCCGTTATCAAGTTTAGCTAAACGAGTGCCTACGTTACCGCGTAAATCTTTGATAATAAGGTCAGGGCGTGATGCGCGCAGTTGGCATTGACGACGTAGGCTCGAGGTGCCCACCGTTGCGCCTAATGGTAATTCGCTGATCGTTTTATATAAATTCGATACAAAGGCATCGCGGGGATCTTCGCGCTCGCAAATAACTTCAAGGCCTAAGCCTTCTGGGAAGTCGACGGGCACGTCTTTCATTGAATGCACTGCGATATCGGCAAGATCGTCTAACATAGCGACTTCAAGCTCTTTGACGAACAAACCTTTACCGCCCACTTTGGCTAGCGGCGTATCTAAGATAACGTCGCCTTTAGTGCTCATTGGCAGCAATTCCACCACAATACCGGGGTGAATGCGTTCTAATTCGGCTTTAACAAATTCAGCTTGCCACATGGCCAGCGGACTCTTGCGGGTTGCGATACGTATGCGGTTCTCAGACATGCCTAGTTTCCATCAAAGATCTTAGTTGCGCCAATGCTAACATTGGCAAATCGTTTATGTAAGGAAGCCGTATCGATTCTTTGAAGTTGGCGATGTTCTAGATACAGTGAAAGTGTGACGGGCTTCACGTTTAGTTGCTCGAGTTTGTAAAAGTGTTAACATGAGCACATTTCCCATAAGTGCTTAAGTGTTGTGTTTTTGAATGGATCGGCAAATACAGTTTCCTGATATAGCAGAAAGACTTAATAAGGTACGTATTGCACGCGCCCTAGCTTTGCTATCGCCGCTACAAAAACACTTATTCCATTTGATCCCTTTTTTAATTCACCAGAACGGTGTTCAGTATCCTGGCTATCATGCCGCCAATACGCCCTGTGGAATCAACGAGTATCAGGTTGGTGAGACTGAGTCCCAGGCCTGCGATGTGTTCTCGCTGCCTTTTACTACTCAAGAAGCGAATATCAATGCCTTTGAAGGCGTTTATGCGATGGGGAGTACTGGCAGTTTTGGCCAAAATGCCAAGAGCGATGTCGATGTTTGGTTAGTACATAGGGCTGATCTGTGTTCTGAGGATTTGGCGCTAATCAAGATTAAAGCGACTCGATTGACTGCTTGGTTTGCCGAGTATCAGTTTGAGGTGAATTTTTACTTAGTTCATCCGCAGCAGTTTTGTGGCGGTAAAGCCGTTCGTGGATGTCAATCAGCAATGGCCCATGAGCATAGCGGTAGTATGCAACATTGGTTATTACTTGAAGAGTTTTATCGCAGTCAAATTCGTTTGGCGGGTAAAACGATTGCATGGTGGCCAGACGCTAAACTCAATCCTGCGCTCTTGTCCTTAGGCGATGTACATGAATTACCTGCGAGTGAGTACTTTGGTGCTTCGTTATGGCAGCTCTATAAAGGCTTAGAAAAACCCCATAAGGCGCTGATTAAAGTATTGCTACTCGAGGCTTATGCCAGTGATTATCCCCATTCAACTCTGCTTTGTGATCACTTATGGCAGAAAACGCTCGCCGGTGATTTTTCGACGTCGAATGATGCCTATTACTCTATCTATGAGATTATCGAAACCTATTTACTTAAGCAGAATGATACTCGCCGACTAGAGATAGTGCGGCGCTGCTTCTATTTAAAATGTGGCGTGCACTTGAGTCGAACTCAAGAGGGCAAAGATTGGCGTTATCCTAAATTGCAAAAGCTGGTGCAGGATTGGCAATGGCCAGATAGTCTGATTAGCACTTTAGACAATTGTGAACATTGGCATAGTGGCCAGCTCAATTGGTTTAACGAGCAACTGAATGAATTGTTATTAGCGAGCTACCAAACCTTATTACGCTTCGCATCGACACATGAGTTAAATGAAGGTTTGCGGATCGAAGATTTGGGAATGCTGACACGCAAGTTGCATACCTATTTTAGTCAAGATGAAGACCAAATCGCTAAGCTGAATCTGCTGTGGAGTGCTTCAGTCGCTGAGTCCGAAGTGACTATGGTCTCAAGCTCCCGCGAGCGTCAATATTATCTGTATCGACAAGGGCCTCAGCCACAAAATTTGTTAGGCGAGTCGGCAATATGTAAGGGAAAAACCCCTTCAGCTTTAATGATTTGGGCATGTTTAAATGGGATCTCGACGCCGAGTACTCAATGGCATGAATATGGTCAGAGTAAGGCAAAGTCGAAACGGCTTACCGAAGCTTCTAAGCGGTTACTGAATTTTATCGACCACGATTGGCGTGTATCTAAACGTGACTTATGCCAGCCATGGCATTTTCGGAAGCTGATTTTTGTGCTCAATCTGGATTGCGATCCCACCATTGAATGGCAAGGACAGGAAATGATGGTCGATGTGATGAATGCGAACGTGTTCTCACTCGGGCGTAAAAAAGCCAATATGCTTGGTGCGTTAGATGCGATTTGCTTGAATAGTTGGGGTGAATGGCAGTGTCATCGCTTCGAAGGCGATACCGCGGTATTGCAAGCTTTAGCCTTTGTAACGCCGGGGCTAAGACGGGCCAGTTTACCTGTGGATATGGATGTGATCAGCTGTTCACAGAAGTTACGCCCACAGCTTAAATTAGCAGTGAAAAATCTACTAAAACAAACCATGCGTTTGTGCCAACAAGTGCAGCAATCCAGCACCTTAGTGCAGCCACTGCAGATAAGTCGTACTCGCTATGGGATCTTTTTTAATCCTTTAGGTATGGCTTATCAGGACTTGAGCGATGCCAAGTCATTTTATCAACAGTTATCCCGCAGTCATCTTGTACTATTGCCGCGGCCTGAATTAGGTGACGATCCCTTTTCGAGTATGCCGAAAGTGGTGCAAAACTATGCGGCTAAAGGCGCGATTCAGTATTTTCTACGCCAACGGGTCGATAACTTGGATGTATTTATCCTCGATGAGGAAAATCAACTAAGCCATTACGTGCAGGCGGGATCAAACATGGCCGAGTTGGTAAATAAAGTGAGCCATCACTATGTGTTCGATGAGCATTATGCTTCACGGGCGCGGTTTAATATTCCGCAATTTTTCCATTTAGTGCGGGTAGCCGGAGAGCTAACGGTGGCGCCTTTCGGTATCGATGTTAGCGATCAAGACACTGAGTTTTAGCTGGTTTTTAACATAAATAATGGGAGCCAAGGCTCCCATTATTGTTTTGCACTACGACAGGCTTAGATTAGAAGCTAAGCTTAATGCCGCCTTGGCGCTCGATAGACTCTTGCACGAATGGCATAAACTCGCCGCCATTTCGTCCGTCCATCCATTTACCTTCAACAAAACCAAAGTGATATCCACCAAAGCGTGTGGCGACCCAAATCTCATGCAAAGGTTCTTGCTTGTTGATCACTATCTTAGAGCCATCAACAAATTCTAATTGCAATACGTTGCCACTGGCATCGATATCAAGATCGGCATCTTGCTCATCAATCGCAGTTTCAATCGCATTTTCTATGGCTTGGAACATGTCATCGGCGAGCTGGTGAAATTCTGTATCTGTCATGGCCATGCATTTCTGTCCTTTGCTTTCGTCAAGATGGGTGCGATTATAAGGCCATTAGTCACCAGATGCACAGATGTTGAGAAAAATGAGACTGTTTTTATTGTTATTGCTTGGTAGCCTATTCATTACTGCATGCGGCCAGAAGGGCCCCCTCTATCGATCTCCGGCCACAGAGGTGAATCAGCCTAAAAAGGTTGAGGCGTCTAAATCTGAGCCTGAAGTAGAAGAGATTAAAACCGAAATTCGAGCCATCGAAGTACAAAAAACACAACAATAATAGCAGCTATAACTATCATCACTATCGCAGCGATAAAGCGCAGTAAGGAATCAGACATTGGATCACTTTCTCTACCAACAAAATGCCCTGCACGCCGAAGGCTGCCAGGTCGCCGACTTAGCTCAAACCTATGGTACGCCGCTGTATATCTATTCCCGCGCCACGCTAGAGCGCCATTGGCATGCCTTTAATAACGCCGTGGCAGATCATCCACATTTGATTTGTTACGCGGTTAAAGCTAATTCGAACTTGGCCGTACTGAATGTGCTGGCACGTTTAGGCAGTGGTTTTGATATCGTTTCGGGTGGTGAGTTAGCAAGAGTGATTGAAGCGGGCGGCGATCCCGCTAAAGTGGTGTTCTCTGGCGTGGGTAAAACTGCGACCGAAATGGAACAGGCACTTAATCTGGGCATTTATTGCTTTAACGTCGAGTCGAGCGCCGAGCTTGAGCAGTTAAATTTGGTCGCAGGTCGTTTAGGTAAAGTGGCGCCAGTTTCCTTGCGAGTCAATCCCGATGTGGATGCGGGTACTCATCCCTATATTTCGACTGGCCTTAAAGAAAATAAATTCGGTATCGCTATGGATGAGGCCGAAACCATCTTCGCCCGTGCCCATGCTTTGCCACATTTAAAAGTGAAAGGTGTCGATTGCCATATCGGTTCGCAATTAACCGAAATTCAACCTTTCCTCGATGCAATGGATCGTATGCTAGCGTTGATCGATCGTCTGGCTGAACAAGGTATTGTCATTGAGCATTTTGATGTGGGTGGCGGTTTAGGTGTGACCTATGATGCTGAAATTCCGCCGCATCCTGATGTGTATGCCGCCGCCATATTAGCGCGTATGGGCGACCGTCAACTGAAGCTGATCTTCGAACCGGGCCGTGCGATTGCCGCTAATGCGGGGATTTTTGTTACTCAGGTGCTGTATCTGAAAGAAAACAGCGACAAGCGTTTTGCGATTGTCGATGGCGCGATGAATGACTTAATTCGCCCAGCACTTTACAGTGCATGGCAAAATATTATCCCAGTAGTGCCAAGGGACTCTGAGGCCTATGAGTTTGATATTGTTGGTCCAGTGTGCGAAACCGGTGACTTTTTAGGTAAAGATCGCAAGCTGGCTTTAGTGGCTGGGGATTTACTTGCTGTGCGTTCGAGTGGTGCCTATGGTTTTGCGATGGCCTCTAACTACAACACGCGTCCTCGTGCGGCCGAAGTCATGGTCGATGGTGAGCACGCTTTCTTAGTGCGTGAGCGAGAAAAATTGTCTCAGCTCTGGCAAGGTGAGCAACTCCTGCCGTAAACTAGAAAAATTATATTGATTCAGGCGCTTGGTTTCATACTTAATGAGCGGCGCCTCGGCTTAAAGGATAAGTATCTTGATCCAATTCACTAAGATGCACGGACTGGGTAACGATTTTATGGTGGTCGATGGGGTCACGCAGAACGTGTTCTTTTCGCCTGAGCAGATCCGCCGTTTAGCCGACCGTAACTTTGGCATAGGTTTCGATCAATTACTGTTGGTTGAGCCGCCCTATGATCCCGATTTAGATTTTCATTATCGCATCTTCAATGCCGATGGTACTGAAGTCGAACAATGCGGTAATGGCGCCCGCTGTTTTGCCCGTTTTGTGCGCAATAAAGGATTGACCAATAAGAGTAAAATCCGTGTTAGCACTTCATCAGGTAAGATGACTCTGCGTTTAGAGCGAGATGGCACAGTTACCGTGAATATGGGCGTGCCTATTCTTGAACCAAGTCTGATCCCCTTTAAAGCCAAGAAAGCCGAAAAAACCTATTTACTGCAAACACCACTGCAAACGTTTTTATGTGGCGCGGCTTCTATGGGCAATCCCCATTGTGTGCTCGACGTTGAAGATGTGGCGAGCGCCGCTGTTGCTGAAATTGGTGCCATGCTCACTAAGCATGAGCGCTTTCCCCGTGGTGTGAATGTGGGATTTATGCAAGTGGTGGATTCGGGCCACATTAAGCTGCGGGTGTATGAACGTGGTGCTGCCGAAACTTTGGCCTGTGGCACTGGCGCGTGTGCGGCCGTGGTTGTAGGTCAAGTGCAAGGGAAGCTCGGCCAGCAAGTGCGGGTGGATTTACCCGGCGGTACTTTAACCATCAACTGGGAAGGCGAGGGGAAACCTTTGTGGATGACGGGCCCAGCGCAGCATGTTTACGATGGACAAATTCAGTTATGACAGAGCCTTTGATGCCGCAGACGAATGTGCCCTTTGATGAGTTGATTATTCGCGAGTATCTGCTGGATAATCCTGATTTTTTCAATCGCTATCCCGAACTATTGCTGGCAATGCGTCTACCCCACATGGAGCGCGGCGCCATCTCTTTGGTGGAACGTCGTCAAGAAATGCTGCGCCAGCGAGTCAGCCAGTTGGAAGAAGAGATCACCAGTCTGTTAACGATGGCGGCGCGCAACGAGAAAATTTACCAATTCAATACTGAGTTATCCTTCCAGCTACTGAATTGTGCCGATCTAGTGTCACTCAAAGAAATCTTAGCCGACAGTTTAAAATTACAGTTTAATTTCAGTCATGTGCGTTTGATCAGCGTTCTCGATGCCGATATGAAGGCAATATGGGATCAAAGGCTGCATAAAGGTCACTATTTTGGTCGGCTAACGCAACAAGAAGCCAAACGCCTATTTGGTAGCGAAGTGGGGTCGGTGGCACTGACTAAATTGTCGGAAGACAACCCGGTGATTTTTGCCATTGCTAGCCAAGATGTCACCCATTTTCATCCTGATATGGATAACATGCTGCTGGAACAACTGCGGCGTTTACTGGCGCATATGCTTGCTAAGCTGTAACAGCCGTTGAGCGATTTTGCTCACCCAAGGCTTGGCAAAACCCACGAGGAAACCGATATGAGTACGCAAACAGGCGAAGTGTCGGCATTAAATACTCAATGGTTACACACCTTTGAACGTTATCTGAGTACCGAGCGACAGTTGTCTGCCCATACAGTACGGAATTACCTTTACGAGCTTAATCGCGGTAGCGATCTCTTGCCCGAAGGCGTGCATTTACTCAATGTGAGCCGCGAGCATTGGCAGCAAGTGTTAGCCAAATTGCACCGCAAAGGTTTAAGCCCGCGATCGCTTTCTCTGTGTTTATCGGCGGTAAAACAATGGGGTGAATTTTTGCTGCGCGAAGGCGTGATTGAGCTTAATCCCGCCAAAGGCTTAAGTGCCCCCAAACAGACCAAACCTCTGCCGAAGAATATCGATGTCGATGCCATCAGTCACTTGCTGGACATTGAAGGTACAGATCCGCTGAGTCTGCGTGATAAAGCCATGATGGAATTGTTTTATTCCAGTGGCTTACGTTTAGCGGAACTTGCCGCGCTTAATTTATCCAGTGTGCAATATGATTTGAAAGAAGTGCGAGTCTTAGGTAAAGGTAATAAGGAGCGTATCGTCCCTGTCGGTCGTTTAGCGATTACTGCGCTGCAAAATTGGCTCTATTGCCGAAAGCAGATCCCCTGTGAAGATAACGCCTTATTTGTGACTGAAAAAGGCAAGCGACTTTCCCATCGCAGTATTCAGGCGCGCATGGCTAAATGGGGTCAAGAGCAGGCATTATCGGTGCGAGTACATCCCCATAAGCTGCGTCATTCCTTTGCCACTCACATGTTAGAAGCGAGCGCCGACTTGCGGGCGGTGCAAGAATTATTGGGTCATGCGAACCTAGCGACCACACAAATTTATACCAGTTTGGATTTCCAACACTTAGCTAAGGTATATGATAACGCCCATCCTAGAGCGAAAAAAACACAGGATAAATAATGCGTTGCTATCTTAGACCTCAACATATTCAAGCGATCAGTTTCGATCTCGACGATACCCTGTACGACAATCTGCCGCATATTTTAAATGCCGAGGCAGAGCTGGCGACGTTTCTGTTGCAGACTTATCCATTATCGCAGGCGTGGCAACCCCATGATTGGCGCAGGCTAAAACTGCAACTTTTGCAGCAAAATCGTGAGCTCGCCCACGACACTAGCGCAGCCCGTTTAGCTACGCTTCGCCAAGGTCTAATACAATTAGGGTATTCGGCGACTGAAGCCGAACGCGGCGCCGAGCAAGGATTAGCATGCTTTTATTTTTACCGCAGTCATTTCCAAGTGTCTGACGAAGTGCTCTTATTACTCAAGCGCTTATCGCAGCATTTTAGATTAGTCGGCATCACCAATGGCAATGTGGACGCAGAGCGGATTGGTTTAGGGGAAACTTTCGAGTTTGTGTTGCATCCAGGTAATGGCGTGCATATGAAACCCGCTAAAGACATGTTCGCATTAGCTTGCTCGCGGTTAAAGATTGCACCGCAACACTTACTGCATGTTGGTGATAGCATGAATGCAGACGTTCGTGGTGCTCGGTTGGCGGGGTGCCAGTCTGTGTGGCTAAATCCCAGTTTTGGTCGAGTCGATTCCTTACCGATCGCCGCCTTGTTGCCCCATTTAGAAATAGCCTCCCTCGATGCTTTGACAAAAGTATTGGCTATCGACGAAAACTAACTTAGCGTGCATTTTTAATCTGTATCTTTGGGTGATTGAGATCAAGGTTTGCCAGCCAAATTTGCACTAAAGTTAAGTTTTATATCACTAAAGTCACTGACTAAGGCTATTTTATGGCGCGTATCGGGTTGTTATTACTGCTCTCTTTATGTTGGATCGCGCCGGTATCGGCCCATGAGATCCATTCAGGTGGCGGTTTCATGTCGGGTTTTAATCATCCCGTATTGGGCTTCGATCACTTGCTGGCTATGTTGAGTGTGGGCATGTTGAGCACCCAGCTCGGTGGCCGCGCGATTTGGACTGTCCCCTTAGCATTTGTCACCTTTATGTTAGTGGGCGGGATTTTAGGCTTATACGCCATTGCCGTTCCCTTCGTTGAAATTGGTATCGCCCTTTCTGTATTGTTGCTCGGCCTTGCCATCGCTTTTGATCGCCAAATCCCATTGCTATTCGCCATGGCCTTTGTGGGCGTATTCGCGATTTTCCACGGGCATGCCCACGGCGCAGAAATGCCTGAATTGGCCAGCCCAGTCCTGTATGCCCTAGGATTTTTATTTGGTACAGCAGTCATCCATTTAGGCGGCGTAATGATAGGCCTTGGAATGCAGCGGATGACAGGGCAACGCAATTTAATGCGCGTTACTGGCGTGGCGATTGCGGCCATGGGCGGCTATCTATTAGCAGGTTTTTAAAGTAATAACAGGACGTTAGATTTACTGGATTAACGCGCCTTGAGTTGCTTCATGCAAAGATGGGCGCGGCGTAGCAGTAGATTGACTTGTCGACGGCTTGCATGCATGTCGGCATCTCCTACCCTAAAATAACTCCCAGTGTAAGGATCGCTGCCTACGTAGATAGGTTTTAGCTGCTCAGGCGCCAGCGGTACGCGGATACGAATGAGTGTTTTGTTCATAATTTCAATAATCTGTACATCCGAGATCGCTAAAAGATTGTGACTCGTGCGACTCGGGTCATCGAGGATTTCCCAAAATTCTTGCAAGACGGGAAGGGGGTTGGGAATGCCTTCAATACTGAAATGGCCACGCTCTTCCCGCACACCTAGGATGATCTCGCCACCCAAAGTGTTGGCAAAAGAGCTATAAGTCGCCCAAATGTCTTCGGGTAATTGACCTTGGCCATCGCGGCCACCTGCGAGTTTAAATTCTACTTGGGCCGATTCGTGCAAATTGGCAATATCATCGAGTGCAAATGATTGAAATGTCATGGCAGCTTATCCGTCAGCGACACATGACTTGTTGTAGCACGTCAACAATTGAAAGGCCAGACTTAGGTCTGGCCTTAAGGTTAAGCGGATAATCCGTAATTTGGAGCCGCTATGGGATAAACATTTAATCAATTATTGAGTGAGATCCAATGCCTTAGGAAATAGAATATTGTTTTCTAAGTGAATATGCTGATGTAAGTCCGCCTCAAATTCTGCCAGAGTGGCATAACATACACGCCATGTAGTGCACGCATATTCAGGTGGTGTGAAGTCGTTAGTGAGCTCGTGTAATTTTTGCAAAATCAAACCGACTTCTTCATGCTCATGTTGCATCGCATTGATAGGGTTGCCAATATGGCCAAAGCAAGCCTCAACCTGCTCTCCATGACTCATGGCGCGGATCGCCGGAAACAGTATTTTTTCTTCCTTTATTAAATGTGGCATTAAGTCTTCAACTAAGGCTCGTACCCAACCCGCAAAGGGAACGATTTCGGCATAGTGCTCACCGTGAGCGCGAATCATTTTCTCGGAATATTCGACCAATAAAGGGGCTTTTTCGCGCACGTATTGATGGTGCGTTGATTCTATATATTCGATAAGTTGATCTAAGGGTAATTGATTTAATTCATCTTCTTTGCCACCAGTAAGTGTTGCGGCATTCAGCGCAGCAACCACTTTTGCGGGATCTACATCTGCACGCTCACAGGCGACCGCCAGTGATTTACCCCCGCCACAACAAAAATCGATACCAAATTGACTAAACACATGTGCGCGGCGAAAGTCTTCTGCCACTAGTTCACCTATTTTTCGTTCTAGCCAATGATTGTGTTGAGAATTAAACCCATGGGGTGGGAGTTGTGCATCTTTTGAGACAGAAGTAGCAGACATAAGTAGCTCCAGAGCAGCAATAAAATTACATTCATATTATTTACAGCTTTATTTTGTGGCAACTAATCCTGACTAAAATAGTCAGGATTTGCCGATGATGTCACAGTTAGTTGAGCGAAATATCTCTTAAGGAGTAGGAAGAGCTGACTTAGTTTGGATGTAGCAAATTTACACTCGGGATTATTAATATGAGTTGATATTGCTGCTGGAATGGTTAGAGCGATGTGAGGGTTTTGTTTATTATTATTTTTTGGACTCAGTGAAGTGTTGCAGACCCCGTAGTTGGCTGAACAGCATATCATTATAATCAACTGCTAATGGTTCGAGGGATGAGTGTTCTCCTGAGATATTCTTGGGCGGCCAAACACTGGGTAGACTAAGCCTTACTGCCATAACTAAAGTCCAGTATGAGCCTTGAATTTGCTTCAATTTTCATCATTAACGAAACACAACTTAACGAGCAACCTTAGATTAATTTTCACTAGAAAGGGATAAGGCTTACTGTTTTAACAAGGGAGATACGATGCTATCAACATCCCTAATCAAAGCGCTGATGCTCTTATACGTAACCACCTTCCATCGGCAAATATTAAGTGTTAGGCCAGTTGCGTTAGCATGCTCAGCAGTTTTATTCATTGTTAACTTCAGTGGTCTAGTTCTTCTTTTGCTTCGCTAATTTTTGGTTAAGTTTATCTATTCGTTTTTCATAATTATCCGTCCAGCCTTGCTTTAGAGCTTGTTTAGAGAGCTTTAATGCACCTTCAATATTGCCTTCTTTCTCAAGAATAATTGCTAACTGTTTGTAGCCTGTATGGGAGGGCAGCATTTGAAGTTCATCATAATAAGGATCTTTAATTCCCGTTATGTTCTGTAGTTTTTTTAGTTCTTTAGGTTTTTCGATATGACGAAATTTTTTGACCAACTTACTAGAGATAGATATTTGCATTAAGCAGAATTCTTTGGCTTTTTCATAATGTTCTGGGGCTGTTCTCAATGAGTAGTGATGCTTGATAAGTGATGCAAGGGCTAGGTGCACATCAATCAGGTTACTATCAGGTGCCGTATAACACTGGAGTAACTCGTTTTCTACTTTGGTTTGGAGAATATGCTTTGCTTCATCACCAGCAATGTAAGAAAGAGTAAGTAAAAGACTTAGTTTACCGAATCCATTGTTAGAGTCAGTTTTATCTAAATCTTGGTATAGGTAGGGAGTTTCGCCAATTGGTAAGCCCATAGGACGATAGTCGTTAGCAACTTGGTTTCTTTGACTTGCAGTTAGAGCTTGAAGCCACCATTCCTTAAGCTGATACTTATCTAACAAGTCCATAAAATCACCCTATTCAAGTGTGAAGGTGGGATACGAATTTCGATATAGCTCAAGTTGTTTGTTCATTGCGTTGAATAATAGTTCTTCCCCCATGAACATACACAGCAGCCTTTGATAAATGCACTCTATAAAGATTACGAGTACTGGGCAAGTAAGATAAATTCTAATACGAGTAGATCACTAACTGTGGGTTCAGGAGTGGGTTCAAAATGTAAAAAGGGTTAATCATTTCTGATTAACCCTTTTTAATACAACAGCTTAATCCTTGCGGATTAATTCATGCCGTATTTTTTCAATTTTTTACGCAGAGTACCACGGTTGATACCTAGCATGTTTGCTGCGCGGGTTTGGTTGCCACGAGTGTGTTGCATGATGATGTCAAGCAGGGGCGCTTCAACTTCGCTTAGCACCATTTCATAAACTTCTTGTGCTTCCTGACCGTCCAACTGTGCGAAGAAGTTAGTTACGGCACGCTTGACGGCGTCACGTAATAACTGGGGCTTGATAGTGCCGTTTGCGGTTTCGATTTTGCCAACGGTAAGCTGGTGAACTTCTGTGTTAGTTGTCTGATCAAACATTCTATTCTGCTCTTTATTAATTCTGTACTAATTCATCAAAATAACATTCCACGAGGGAATACTGTTCTGCAGCGGTTTCCAGCCGATTAAAGTCAGCCCTAAATTGGCGCTGAGCTTCTTGGTCTAGGTACCATCCCATATGTTTTCTGGCGAAGCGGATACCCTTGTATTCACCATATAAGTCATACAGTTTGGTGAGGTGTTCCAGCATCACTTGACGCTGTTCGGCAACCTCAATGGGCGCTAGCTTATTACCCGTTTCCAAGTAGTGCTGGATTTCTCTGAAAATCCAAGGCCGTCCTTGAGCACCCCGTCCTATCATCAAGGCATCGGCACCGGTGTATTCCAGCACAAAGCGGGCTTTCTCCGGACTGTCGATGTCCCCATTGGCGACAACAGGAATCGAGACATTCTGTTTAATTGCTTTGATAGTGTCGTACTCAGCGTCGCCTCTGTACATACATTGTCTCGTGCGGCCGTGAACGGCGAGCGAGGCTATGCCACAATCCTCTGCAATCTGGGCGATTTGAACACCATTCTTGTGCTCTGGCTCCCAGCCGGTGCGAATCTTTAACGTGACAGGCACGTTCACTGCGGCGACCACGGCTTGTAAAATCTCTTTTACCAGCGGTGGATTTTGCATTAGCGCCGAGCCTGCCAGCTTTTTATTCACTTTTTTCGCCGGGCAACCCATGTTGATATCAATGATGTGAGCACCTTGTTCGACATTGAACAAGGCGGCTTGCGCCATTAAATCAGGATCAGCCCCTGCAATTTGCACTGAGCGGATGCCTTCCTCGCCAGAATGCGTCATGCGCTGGCGGCTTTTATCTGTATCCCAAACCTCGGGATTGGATGAAAGCATCTCGGAAACCGCTAAGGCTGCGCCATAACGAAGACAAAGATTGCGGAAGGCTTGATCGGTGACACCTGCCATTGGTGCCACGATCAGCTGATTGTTCAGTTGATAGGGTCCAATCTGCATTTTATGTTTCACCTTAGCTCTTCAAAGGGGCGCTATAGTAGCCCTTTTTGTTGGCCGTGAAAAGGTCAATAAATGACCTAGAGGTAATTTTTTTTCTTGACTTTTAATTGACGAGAAGTCAGAGGCTAAATTGTTGGAAGCCAGCGGTGGCGCATGTTGCGCCACCCTTTAGCGCTATTTACGCTTACCTGTCAAGCGGCTCCAATCTTCTTTGTGAGCCGCTGCGTCCATATCGAACCATTGGCTATAAAAGTCAGAGATTTCTTGGGCTTGTTCTTTGAGGAGGCCGGAAAGGGCAAGTTTGCCACCGGTTTTTACGCGTTCTGCGATCAAAGGCGCTAATTCACGCAGAGGGCCTGCAAGAATGTTAGCGACCAGTACGTCGGCTTTGAGATCGGCGGGTTGGTCTTCTGGTAAGTACAACGCCAGCTTGTCAGCGACATCATTGCGCTCGGCGTTGGCACGGGAAGCGTCGATGGCTTGATAGTCGATATCGATACCTGTGACTTTTTTCGCGCCCAGTTTCAGTGCGGCTACGGCTAAGATGCCTGAACCACAGCCAAAATCGATCACTTCTTCATCGCTTAAATCTAAGCTGTCTAGCCACTCTAAACACAGTGCTGTCGTGGGATGAGTGCCAGTACCGAAGGCAAGACCCGGATCTAAGATCACATTAACCGCGGTTGGATCAGGGATTTCGCGCCAGCTTGGGCAGATCCATAAGCGTGTACCAAATTGGATGGGGTGGAAGTTATCCATCCATTCGCGTACCCAGTCTTTATCTTCAATTTGTTCGACTTTATGGCTGAAGTTCTCACCGAGGAAAGGCAAGGTTTTCAGCATGGCGATGGTTGGTGTCAGATCGGTTTCTGCATCGAATAAGGCCACTACCACGGTATCGCGCCACAGTGGGGTTTCGCCCAATTTAGGTTCAAAAATAGGGGTATCTTTACCGTCTTCGAAGGTGATAGAGACTGAACCTTCTTCCATGAGCAAGTCGCTGATGGTTTCAGCATCATCGCTATTGGTGTTTATACGGAGTTGGATCCAAGGCATGGGGGCATCCTGTGACTGAGTGTTCATAAACTAAGGGTTCAAAATATCGCGGTATTGTATACCCAAACTATCCCAAAATGCAGGATGTAGCGGGAATTTAAAGCACTTTAGGTAAGGTCGTTTGGTTATCACTAGGGTTTAGGTTCGACGACTGGCTATCCTGGTACTGCGCTTTTGTCTATACAGACAAGGGGTTAGCTGGCGGGTATGGATTAGTGTTAAAAAACGAATTGTCAGTTTTATTATTTGATATAACACTATGAAATATATTGGTTAATTGGTTTTACCTTTGTTTGGTTTTGATACGTTTTTTGTGATCATCTTCTAAGAGTTTAACTCCGTCAGGTGAGTTGGCTCACGCTTTAAATCTGTGACACTGAAGCCTGATTTGAGTTGCTGCTATGGTGTAGTTTGCCAAGAGGTGCCAACGATAAACGACATAGGTTAATTCAAGATGACAAGCATAACTCGAGTTCACAATAGGGTGAGTACACCGCTAGGTCATCCTTGGTCGGCTAAGGCTGATAGGCTGCAGAGTGCGACTGGGATTATGCTTGGCAGCTTTTTACTATTACACATGCATTTTGAATCGAGTATTTTGCTGGGTAAAGAGGCTTTTTATCGGGTCGTTCAGTTGCTTGAAGGTGGAATGTTTAGCAGCACAGGACATGGTTTTCCTATAGTCACTAAAGTGTTTTCAGTGCTTATGCTATTGGTGGTGATAGTACATGCCGCGGTGGCGCTACGGCGTTTTCCGGCGCAGCTAGGGCAATGGCGAGCCCTGCGTTCGCACATGGGGAATATCAAGCATAAGGATACCCATGCGTGGTTTTGGCAACTGATCACCGGCTTTATCTTATTTTTCCTCGTTCCTGTTCACCTCTTCACTATGATTTTGAATCCCGAAATTGGCCCGCATTTATCAGCTGAGCGGGTTTATCACGATAATGCTTGGTTGCTGTATGCGCTGTTACTTCCCGCTGTAGTGGTACACGCCATGATTGGTCTCTATCGCGTGGCGGTAAAGTGGGGCATAACCACTCAGCGCTCAGGCCTGCGAAAACTCGCTAAGGTGCTGATTATTTATTTGCTATGCCTTGGTACTGCGAGCCTTGTTTCATATCTATTTATCGGTAGCGAGCTCGATATTCCTGTGCAGCCCTTCGTACCTGAGTAGGCTTTAAGCTAGCAGCAGGATTTTGTTTCACTGCTATTATTAAGCATTAGGTTAATTATTCAGCACTCAATTGATCTGGCTCACGTTTTCGTGTGGATGTGTGAGCGATATTAGTTTGCGATAAGACTTAATGAGATTGGCTCGATAAGGTCAACGGCGTGAGGCGATAGGATGGCGATCAAATTAAATATTAAAAAATGGAGTGCTTGGCTGGATTTAAGCCAGAGTTTGTCAGGGGTAATACTCGCAGTCTTTTTGTGGACCCACTTAGTGTTAGTGTCATCGATTTTATTGGGTGCGGATGCCATGAGTTGGGTTGCTCGCACTATGGAGCTGAGTTTTCTGTCCGCTGATGGACACGGTTATCCTTGGGTAGTGACTTGTATTGCCATTGGTATTGCCATTTTGGCGTTAGTGCACGTGTTAGTGGCATTGCAAAAATTACCCATGAGTCTGCGTCAGCAAAGGGCTCTACGCCAACAAATGCAAGTGATCAACCACAGCGATACTCGCTTGTGGCGCTGGCAAGCCATTACCGGTGTAGTGATTCTACTGCTGTTGCCTGTGCATTTGTGGCTTATTGGCTCGGCTCCCGAAACCATTGGCCCTCAGGGAAGCGCCGATCGTATTTGGAATCAAGGTGTCTGGATGGTGTATCTGCCTTTACTGCTCACTGTGGAGTTACATGCAGCAATTGGCATTTACCGTGTGGCTTTGAAATGGGGCGCGGCGCGGGATCTCAACAACCGCAGTCGATTACGTAAGATCAAGACCATAGTGAGCATGCTATTTGTCTCTGTTGGTGTTGCCTCACTTTTGGCATTTTTACCCTACGCGAGTTAATTCCGCTTTTAATCAATGATTAAGTTAATCAGTGAATAGAATGTCGAACATAAAAAAAACAGCACAAAACAATAGACCCCATTAAGGAGCAGGCGTGAAACTGATTTATACCGATTCATTGGTGGTAGGAGCTGGGCTCGCGGGCTTAAGGGTCGCTATCGCTTCGAAAGAGCGTGGGCTTGACACTTTAGTTCTGTCACTCATTCCTGCAAAACGTTCCCACTCTGCTGCCGCTCAAGGGGGTATGCAGGCGAGTTTAGGCAATGCCGTTAAGGGAATGGGCGATGATGAGGATGTGCATTTTCAAGATACGGTAAAAGGTTCCGACTGGGGCTGCGATCAAGATGTCGCACGGATGTTTGCCCATTGTGCACCTAAGGCAGTACGTGAGCTGGCCAATTGGGGCGTGCCTTGGTCTCGGGTGACTGCTGGCCCGAGAGAAGTGATAGTCAATGCGCAAAAAGTCACGCTACATGAGGCCCAAGAAGCCCATGGTCTTATCAACGCCCGTGATTTTGGCGGGACTAAAAAATGGCGCACTTGTTATACCGCCGACGGTACAGGTCATTCGCTGTTATACGCTATGGATAACAAAGCGATTTCCATGGATATTCCCGTCCATGAACGTATCGAAGCCTTGGCACTTATTCACGATGGTAAGCGTTGCCATGGCGTGATTGCTCGTTGTTTGATTACGGGTGAACTTAGAGCCTATGTGGCTAAGTCCACTACGATAGCCACTGGTGGTTATGGCCGAATTTATGAAGTGTCGACCAATGCGATCATCTGCGAAGGTATTGGCCAAGCGTTGGCATTGGAAACGGGCGTGGCAAGGCTTGGCAATATGGAGGCGGTACAATTTCATCCCACTGCCATTGTTCCCGTGGGCATTTTAACAACGGAAGGGTGCCGTGGTGATGGCGGCTTATTGCGCGATAAAGACGGTTATCGCTTTATGCCTGACTATGAGCCCGATAAAAAGGAGTTGGCATCGCGGGATGTCGTATCGCGTCGCATGACCGAACATATACGTAAAGGTAAGGGCGTCGATAGCCCTTATGGCCCGCATTTGTGGCTAGATATAACCCTTTTAGGTCGCAAGCATATTGAAACGAATCTTAGGGAAGTGCAGGAAATTTGTGAGAATTTCCTTGGCATCGATCCCGCTAAAGATTGGATCCCTGTACGCCCAACTCAGCATTATTCTATGGGCGGTATTCGGACTAATGCCACAGGTGAAAGTCCGCAGCTTAAAGGCTTATTTAGCGTAGGAGAGGCGGCCTGTTGGGACATGCACGGCTTTAACCGTTTAGGCGGTAATTCGTTGGCCGAAACCGTGGTTGGCGGTATGATTATTGGTAAATATGTCGCCGATTTTTGTGAGAACAATAGCCTTGAGATCGACACTCAGCTTGCTGAACGGTTTATGCAGCAGGTGCAGAGTGAAATCGATATGCTGGTCGAGGGTGATGGTCACGAGAGCGCCTTTGAGCTCAAGCGCGAAATGCAGCGCATCATGATGGATTATGTGGGGATTTTCCGTAATGGCCCCGAGCTTGAAAAAGCGGTTGCCGAACTAAAAGTGTTGCTCGAGCGTTCGCGTAAACTCGGGCTTAAGTGTAAAAAGCGTCACGCCAATCCCGAGTTAGTTGAAGCCCTGCGGGTCAAGCGTATGCTAAAAGTGGCGCTAACCGTAGCCTGCGGCGCCGCAGCGCGAACAGAGAGTCGTGGTGCCCATGCTCGCGAGGATTATCCACAGCGAAATGATCGAGACTGGCTGAATCGCACCTTGGCCAGCTGGCCGGATCCCGAGGCACTCGAACCTGTGCTTAACTACGAAGCACTCGATGTGATGAAGATGGAACTCCCGCCGGGTTATCGTGGTTATGGCATCAACAACGCCATAGTGCATCCCGATACCGAAAAGCGTGAACAGCAAATTGCCGAGATTTTAGCTGAGCTAGGTGATGATGCTGACCGTTATCAAAGGCAGCGGGCTCTTATGCCCTTTGAATTACCCGAGAGCTTACAACCCAATAATGAACGTTTAAGTGATACTTTAAAAAGTCCATCTGCCAATGCGTTAGGAGAAAAATCATAATGAGCCAAGGTCGCCAGTTAACCTTTAATATCTTTCGTTATGATCCGCAGGAGCCAAATGATAAGCCGAAAATAGTGCGTTATCAGCTTACCGAAACGCCGGGGATGACGGTATTTATCGCCCTTAATAAACTCAGGGAAGAACAAGACACTTCATTGCAGTTCGACTTTGTCTGTCGTGCTGGTATCTGTGGTAGCTGCGCTATGGTGATCAACGGTTTCCCGACGCTAGCTTGCCGCACCTTAACGGCCAAATACCCTAAGGGCGAAATCACCTTAATGCCGCTGCCAGGTTTTGAGTTGATTGGTGATCTCTCGGTTAACACTGGTAAGTTTATGCGGGAACTGGCCGAACGCTTAAAGCTGTGGTTACACCCTAAGGCCAATGATATAAGCGTGCATCGGCTTGAAGATCCTATGGATCCAGATGAAGCTGCGCGTTTGTATGAGCTAGAGCGCTGCGTTGAATGTGGTGTATGTGTTTCCGCCTGTGCGACGAAACAAATGCGTGAAACTTTTGTCGGCGCTGTGGGCATGATGAAAATAGCTCGTTTTGAGATGGACAGCCGTGACGCTCGTACTGCCGAGGATTTTTACCATGTGATTGGCAATCAGGATGGCGTATTTGGTTGTATGACTTTACTCGGCTGCCAAGACAACTGTCCTAAGGATTTGCCACACATGCAGCAAATCGCGTATTTACGCCGCAAGATGGCCATGACTTTGATTCGATAAGTGATAAATGATGAAAAGCGCCAACGTGTTTGGCGCTTTTTTGTTGATTAGCAGGCGTAGCTTTTGTGAATGTCAGCTCGATTGATTATGTCTGCGGTTTGAGCGACGAATGCTTGAAAGTGCGTACTCGCCATATGTTCATCCAGTGCGGCTTGGGATTGCCAAATTTCGTACATCCAGAAGATATTTTCATCATCTAATGAGTGATGCAGTTTATATTCGATGCAGCCAGCCTCGGTATGAGTGTCTGTCACGAGTTGCTTGAGTATCTTAAATAGCGTATCGCTTTGGCCTTGATTCGCTATGATTTGGGCAAATACTGTTATTTTCATTGGTTAAAACCTTCTAAAACAATTTTACCTATTGCTTTGCCAGACTCTATCAGAGCGTGAGCTTTGATTAAGTTTTGGGCATTAATGGTGCCGTAGTGCTCACCGAACGTACTCTGTAACTCGCCTGTATCGATAAGGGCGCTTAAGCGGTTGAGTAAGTGATGTTGTGCAATCATATCCTCGGTCTGATAAAGGCTGCGGGTAAACATCAGTTCCCAGTGTAAGGATAAGCTTTTACGCTTAAGTTTCATCACATCTAATGGCCCTTTAGGATCATCGATTAATGCTAGTTTTCCTTGTGGCTTAAGCACTTGTACTATTTCATCAAAATGCTGATCGGTTTGGGTTAAGCTAATCACATGGGTCACATCAGTAATGCCAATATTGGCAAGTTCCTGTGAAAGTGGCTTGGTGTGGTCGATAACAGCATCGGCACCAAGTTTGTGCACCCATGCGGCGGATTCAGGACGAGATGCAGTGCCTATGACTTCTGCACCTGTGAGTTTTACTGCAAGCTGAGTGATGATTGAACCCACTCCGCCGGCCGCACCGATAATTAAAATACGGGCGTCAGTTGCCGAACCATCTTGGGGTAAAGCTAAACGGTCGAATAAAATCTCCCATGCCGTAATCCCCGTTAAAGGTAATGCCGCGGCTTGGGTATAGGTTAAACTTTTAGGTTTATGGCCGACAATTCGCTCATCAACCAATTGATATTCTGCATAACTTCCGCTGCGACTGATATCACCCGCATACCACACTTCATCGCCAACGTTGAAAAGACTGACTTTCTCACCAATGGCTTTGACGACACCGACCGCATCCCAGCCGATAATTTTGTATTCGCCTGCAGGTGCAGAGCTAGATGCACGGATTTTTGTATCAACCGGATTGACAGAAATGGCTTTGATTTCCACTAAAAGGTCAAAACCTGTCGCAGTTGGCTCGGCTAGCGTGATGTTTTCTAATGCATTTGGCGCTGTGATTGCACTTGCTGTCTGGTAACCAATGGCTTTCATGTTTATTCCTCTGGGTGTACTTGCTGGAGTCGACTTATTTGAGTGTACTTGTATCGTGTAGCCATTGTGTGGAATATTAGCCAAGAGATAAACAGGATAAAGTTTGTAATTTTTTCAAAGGATTTTTGATAATCATGCTAATTAATGATTTAGCTTTGTTCGTGCGAGTCGCTGATTGCGGCAATATATCTGCCGCAGCAGCCGAGATGGATATCTCCGCCGCTTCTGCCAGCGCGGCAATAAAACGGCTTGAAAAACAGCTCGATACTAGCTTATTTATCCGCACGACACGCAGCTTACGTTTGACTGTGCAAGGTGAACGTTATCTTATTCATTGCCGACGTGCGCTAAGCGATTTAGCGCTTGGCGAACAAGCTATCGCCAGTGATAAAGGTAAAATATCCGGCACCTTAAGCCTGTCGGTTTCTTCAGACTTTGGCCGTAATCTTTTTGTGCCTTGGCTCGACGAGTTTTTGCTCGATTTCCCTCAACTGCAAGTTCGCTTGCACCTTGGCGACAATATCAGCAGTTTTTATCACGATAAAATTGATGTCGCCGTGCGCTATGGAAAACCGCAGGATTCTAACCAAGTGGCTTTCCCTATCTGCAGTGTTGATCGTGTCTTGTGCGCCTCACCTGAATATCTCGCTAAGTTTGGTGCGCTTGATTCATTAGAACAACTAGTCGAGCATAATTGCTTGTTTTATAAGTTGGATGATCGCACCCACGATCAATGGCTATTTAGGCGTGATGGTCAAGAATTCAAAGTGCGTGTCACGGGCAATCGTAGTGCTAATGATGCCGAGATTGCCCGCCGTTGGGCTGTGGCTGGCAAAGGGTTGGTATTTAAGTCGAGTCTAGATCTGGCCGATGACTTAATCTCAGGGCGATTAGTACGTTTGTTGCCTGAGTATCAGGGGGAGCCCGTCGATTTGTACTTAGTGTGCCCAGGACGTGAACATGTCACTCCCGTGGTGTTACTGCTTCGCGAAATGTTACGCCAACGTTGTAAGGAGCTGCAAATGCAGTTGGCGGCTCGTCATATTCTCCCACAACACCCTTAAGCAATTGCATTATGGTGGTATATGTAAATAAGCGCACTGCATGTTGTTATTTATTTATAAATAAAGTTTTCTAAATTGTTTTGTTGGGTGGGCTTAGTTGTTTCTCATTGTGTTTTTTATGTTTAATTTTGCTGGATTTTTCTGATCTAACTCATATTTATTTTAATTTAATATGAGTTAGCTCTTGTGTGAGTTGTAAATATTTTTTGTTCGTGCGTATGATGCAACAAATGTATCTTTTTGTATCTTTGGCTGTGATGTCGCAGTGGAGATTATTTATAGCATGACGTATTGACGAGCAATGTTAACGAAATTAGCCACAAAAAAATATCCAAAAATACCAAAGCGTTTTCTTTTCGCTGTGGGTGAGTGGCTGATATTTGGAATATTATGGGTGAGTTTACCTGTGAATATTGCCGCGTTGTCTGATTCTTGTGTTATTAAAAATAATTATTTATCAATGGCTTCGGTGTTGGCATTTCACTGTGAACCTGTTAGCCATCAGTCAATAGTAATAGTTGGTGAATATAGCGCTCCCCTTTGGGCTGGGTTTGCCCAAACGGATTTTGAAAGCATATTTTGGGGAGCGTCTTTTTTCGTTTTTTTGGGTTTTATTTATTTCGTCTTAACCATATTTATACGTAGTTATATTACTAATATAGAAAACTATTATTCAGTTTTACTTAATTGGATGAAATCAATTCAAGCAAGTACATCCTAGCGTTAAATAGAGCGCATGCTCACTATCAAGATTTTTCATTAAAAATATAAATCAAGGTTTTATTATGCAACCAACGAGTAATCAATATTATTCGTCGATTCCTCGTCGACGAAATAAATGGTCTGTGCTTTTCTGCGTGCAGGTGATGCTGGCCAGTTTCTCCTTTGTCGGCCAAGCATTGGCCGTCAATGAATTTGAGCTAGCAACGGATGCACAAGCAGCAAAATGGTCTGGCTACGTTAATGTGGGTTTTACGCGAAACATTTATGACTCGGAAAGTTATTACGCCTATCAAGCCTACAACATCGATAGCCGTATCGATTACAAGGCAAATTGGGGCAATGTGTTGTTTACCCTTGGGGGTGAAAAGCAAACACTACATGGCAAAGAGTCCAGTTTTTATGATCCTTTGCTGGAGTACCGCACGCCACTGTATGCCTTAACCGATACCGTCTCATTGAAAGGCAGTTTAGGTGTGTATTTACCCGCAGAACGTGAATCAAAACTAGATAGGTTGCAATATGCGCCGCGCATTGCCGCGTACTTATTTTGGAGCCCGCTAGATAACCTAAGTTTTTATTTTTCACCGCGCTATCGCTACAACGCTTACCAATACAAAACCGCTGGTGAGCGCGTGTTAGTTGAACAGCAACTCGATGGATTACTCGATGCTTATTGGCAAATAACGGCCAATTGGTATTTGGATATGAGTGGTCGTTATCGGATTTCCAAAAACTATTACGGTCGTCGACTCGATGATCAATTTACCTTTGCCCAAGAACTCGGTTGGTCGTTTAAGTCTGATTGGGTGTTGGCTGTTGGTCACAACAATAGTGGTCGTTTCTATAACCCAGAAGTGGGGACATCTCAGGGATTTGAGATTTATGACAAAAAGAGTTCAACCTTTTATTTGTCAATTACTAAATATCTATAAAAACAGTAGTTAAGAGGAATCTATGAAGAAGTCCATGGTATGTCTGGCGATCACCAGCGCACTGACCCTTGTGGGGTGTGGTGCCGGCGATGAGCCTTATAAAGAACTCCCGAAAGATGAAAAGCAAGTCACCACTGCCGACATCGATAAAGCAACTGAGCGGCAATATCTCTACATTCGCAGCGTGGGTAAGGCTCCGCGTTATGCTGCCGAGGTGCGAGGTTTTACCCAAGGTGATCCTAAGTTGGTGACCTTGCATAAAACTGAGAATGGTATCCAAGTACGTCAAATTGACCGAGATAATATCGGACTAGGTCATGACAGTCGTTATCCTAATGAGTATAACCAAGCGCCAGTGTTAACCATTCCTGGCGAATATATCGACTTTAAATGTACCGAAGATAAATGGCGTGAGTGCGTTAACGTTGAGCAAGTTAATACAGATGCTAATTTAACATGGCAGGATAAGCGCTACTTTGTCCCCGATTTTGCCAAAGCCAAAATTGCCGAGCTGGGCATTAATGACATTTTCACCTTTGGAGAATGCGTTACTGAAACAGAAGCCCCGCGTCTAGTGAATACTCAAGGCCAAAAAGGCTATGAGATGGATTTAGCTAAGGGCGTGGTTAACTTTGAAATTGAGCATACCTATCAAGCTTCACCAAGTTGCTTTAACCAATTTTACGGTGGCAACCTCGACAACCTATCCTTTACGACCACCGAGTTTATTTCGATTGTGGCGGTGGATCAGTTAGCCAGTAAAGACTATCAAGCGATTCCCTATGCCGAAAATGAAAAGGGTGCATTTGGCTTCTTTACCTCCTCCCATACCTATCGTGATGCGACTGACTCAGAGGGCGTTGACGGGTATGTGCGTACCTACTTGAATCGCTTTAATCCGGCCAAATCAGAACTTACTTATTACCTGAGTAATAATTTCTACGATGCGAAAAATAAACCCTTTTGGGATGCTGCCATTGAGTCTGTTACGGCAATTAACATTCAAAACAAGCTGTATAAAACCGGTTTTCCACAGATAAAACTTGAGCAAGCCAACGATAAACGCCATGGCGACCTACGTTATAGCAACATCACTTTATTCGATGAGCCTTTGGATAATGGTTTGGCGGGTTATGGTCCATCAGCGGCAAACCCGCTAACAGGTGAAATTGTGAGTGCGCGAGTCAATCAATACAGCTCGAATCTAAAACAAGGCGCAGTACGTTACTATCGCCAAGTGCGTTTAGATTATAACAGAGGCAAATTGGACGCGAATTCAGTGACGTCGTTAACGGGCGAGCCATATGTCGCTCGTTTGGACAAGCCAGATGTCAGCCTAGACACCGCGCCAGTTGAGGCGGCTGCATTTGAGCAACCCACTCAGCAACTTATCGCTGCACCCAAATCGATGTTATTAACGCCCAAGGATAATAGTTTCGATGCTTTAGCGGATTTTGATGAAAAAACACAAGCGTTTTGGTCTGAAAACTCAATGATGCATGTGGATACCGTGTTTGCTACGGGTGGTAGTGATCGTGAATTACCTCGCGGCATCAAAGGTCATGAAATTGACTGGAAAAAAGCTGAAATGTGGGTTGATGGCAAAGTGGGCGGTAAGTTAGCGGCATTTGAAGATCTGCCCATAAGTTTACAAGACTCCTTAACGACAGCCCTAGCTGCACAAGCATTTGCTGGCACCTTAACCCATGAGTTAGGACATACCTTTGGTTTAAGACATAACTTTGCAGGGAGTCGCGACCACGACAATACCTTTAACCAAGCACAACTGACGGAGTTAAAAGCCGCCTTTAGCGATGCAGGTTACCCAGACATTACTGTTAATGCCGAGTTTTCGAGCCAAATGGATTACAACGTGAATCGGTTTGCAACCACGTTTGAACCCTATGACTTAGCTGCGTTACGTTTTGGCTATGCCCGTGAAGTAGAAACGAAGGCCAACGAATTTGTATCGCTCAAAGCGGAAGATGTCAAACGCCGTGACGAACTCGCCAAAGGGGTTGTTAATGGAGATACTCGATTTGGTGTGCTCTATAACATTGAGCAAAATAATAGTCTACGTCAGTATTCTTACTGCACTGATGAACATGTGTCCCTTAACAGTAACTGTAATCGTGGTGATGCAGGTAAAAACTTAGATGATATTAATCAGTTCTATATCGAGAAGTATTTTGATAGCTACGAGGCCATGAACCTACGCCATAATCGTCAATCTTTATTTGAAGATCATAGCCTAAGTTACGCCATTAATCGTAAAGCTCAGTTTGATGAAATACGTCAATTCATTGAAGATGTAAGCTTTTTAGAGCAATTATTTGGTCTATCTGAAAACTTTTTCGCTGGTGAATGCGAACGATTGGCGGCGGCAGGTAGCGAGGCTTGGTATTGCGCGAATCAGCGGGCGATGAATCAGTCGGCAGATTTCTTCCTTAAGCTGGTGGGAGAAAATGATGCGACCCTCGATGTGACATACAAGCAAGCCGATGGCAGCGTGGCCTTAAGACAGCAGTACAATTTTGGCAAAGTGCTTGAACAATATCGTTTTAAAAGCGGCGATATGAAGGCGAAGTTTGAGCCAGGTGAGGTGATAAGTCAGTTCTCTGATTCTCCTGAAGCCTTGAAAGAGCTGATCATTAAATCGCAAATTAATCCTAAATTTCAGGATTTATTAACGGCGGATGTCAGCTTTTCGGGTCGCTTACTCAACGGTATTAAAACGCCTGCATCCTCACCTAACCATCCCTATGTGAATGAGCGCGACGTCTTGGGGGTGTGGCCAGATAAATTGTTAGCCGTGAGAGCCTTAGTATCACGTACCACCCCACGTAGTACATCGAGTCTTGGTTATAAAGCATTGGTTGATTTACCTAATGTGGGTTCAGTGTTCCAAGACATGCTGTGTAAGATGACCATGGGCGAAGGTCCTGGCCTTACTCGTGGTAATACGCCGCTCTTTACCGAAAGCTGTAATGTGAGTGGTAAGCTCGATAGCTATCTGCCTTATTACACTGATTTTGCGCAACAAAGTATTGAGCCATTACCTAATTACGACCGTTCGGTATCACGTTACTTCCAATTCGATACTGTTAACGGACAGCCAAAAGGTAAGAGTAATTTACTGCAGATGATATTACGTCAAGTGGTGCTTGCATCCGTGGACAGTGACTATCAAGGCGAGCAAAAAGCTAGGGTATGGCGTGAATACGTGGGTATTCGTTTAGCTGGCCCAGCATTGGCTACTCAAGCAGAAGTGACGGTAAATGGCCGAGTGTACGCTGCAACCGCAGAAAACACCTTAGCACTCGCGCTGATTAACCGAATTAAAGAGATGGAAACCTTTAAGACGCAAGCCGGGGAGCCCACGCTTGCCATCAAGTTAAACAATGGCACAGTAGGTGAGATCATTGATAGGCAGCTAAGTCGAGATCAGTTAGTGCTCAGTTACTTACCTGTGCTTGATTAAGTCACTTGAATCAAGATTAGCCGCACCCGCGGCTTTTTTTAATACATAAACAAAAGGCCGCTCAGTGAGCGGCCTTATTATTCATGCAATCTTGTATGGCTTAAGACTTAGTGCGTTTCATGGCGGTAAAGAACTCTTCGTTAGTCTTGGTCATCGCCAATTTATCGATTAAGAATTCCATTGCGCTGACTTCATCCATAGGATTGAGGATCTTACGCAGGATCCACATTTTTTGCAGTTCTTCTTGAGTCGTGAGTTTTTCTTCACGACGGGTACCGCTGCGGTTGAAGTCAATGGCTGGGAACACACGCTTTTCTGCCGCTTTACGTGACAAATGTAGCTCTTGGTTACCTGTACCTTTAAATTCTTCGTAGATCACTTCGTCCATCTTAGAACCGGTATCTACCAAGGCTGTGGCGATAATGGTCAAGCTGCCGCCGTGTTCGATGTTACGTGCCGCACCGAAGAAGCGTTTTGGACGGTGCAGGGCGTTGGCATCTACACCACCAGTTAACACTTTGCCCGATGATGGGATAACAGTGTTATAAGCACGGGCTAAACGGGTAATCGAATCGAGTAAGATAACGACGTCTTTCTTGTGCTCAACCAAACGTTTGGCTTTTTCAATCACCATTTCGGCAACTTGAACGTGACGGCTGGCTGGCTCATCGAAGGTTGATGCGATAACTTCGCCTTTAACGAGGCGCTGCATCTCTGTTACTTCTTCTGGGCGTTCGTCGATCAGCAATACCATCAACACCACTTCTGGGTTGTTGTAGCTGATGCTTTGAGCAATACCCTGAAGTAATAGCGTTTTACCGGCTTTTGGTGGTGCAACGATCAAACCACGTTGACCTTTACCAATCGGTGAGCATAAATCCAGAATACGCGCGGTAATATCTTCAGTTGAGCCGTTGCCGCGCTCCATACGCATACGTTCTTCTGCGTGGAGTGGGGTTAAGTTTTCAAAGAGGATTTTATTACGGGAGTTTTCTGGTTTATCGAAGTTAACTTCGTTGACTTTCAATAGAGCAAAATAACGCTCGCCTTCTTTTGGTGGGCGAATTTTACCAAAAATGGTATCACCCGTTCGCATGTTGAAGCGGCGAATTTGGCTTGGTGAGACATAGATGTCATCTGGACCAGCTAAATAAGAACCGTCTGAGCTGCGTAAGAAGCCGAAACCGTCTTGGAGTATTTCTAATACCCCACCACCGAAAATGTCTTCTCCACTTTTTGCGTGGGCTTTAAGGATTGAGAAAATAATGTCCTGCTTGCGAGCGCGGGCCATATTTTCGAGCTTCATATTTTCAGCTAGCGAGACTAGGTCAGAAATCGGCGTGTCTTTTAATTCAGTTAAGTTCATTTTGGGGGTCTTGTGTTACGCGACAAAGCTTACCGCGATCAATCAGTAAGGATGTAATTCAGGATAGTGATTGACGAGCGAGAAGAGGTTATTAGAAAGAATCTGGTTATTAAAGTAGCACTAACAAAGCGGGGCGTCCAGAAATTTAGGGAAATTCCGGCACAATTAATTTATAGCTTGTGCCGGAGGTCACTCATTACGACGTCAAATTAGATTTGAGCGTCGATAAACTCTTTCAATTGCGTTTTTGAGAGTGCGCCAACTTTAGTCGCGGCTAATTCGCCGTTCTTGAATAGCAGTAAAGTTGGGATGCCACGAACGCCATATTTCGCTGGAGAAACATTGTTTTGGTCAACGTTTAATTTAGCGATAGTCAAGCGACCTGCATATTCTTCAGACACATCGTCTAAAATTGGAGCGATCATTTTACAAGGACCACACCACTCGGCCCAGAAGTCTACCAATACTGGCAAATCAGACTTTAATACGTCGTTTTCGAAGCTGTCGTCACTCAGGTATATAATTTTATCGCTCATGATGTTCTCCAGTTTGGGTGCCATTGCTGGTTTGTTAATGGCTTACCATGTATATTGGGGCTGAAAAATAGCTTTTCAAGTTACCTTTTTACAATGTGGCTATTTCAAACGATCGAGTATCTTATTGCAACCTCAACAGGTAAGCTTGCGCTATGAGCGAAACACATCTATCTACCCAAAGGTTTGCCGACCTACCTCTACATCCTGAGGTTAAACAGGCCCTTGCCGAGAACGGCTTCGAATTTTGTACGCCGATCCAGGCGTTATCACTGCCTGTATTACTCCAATCAAAAGATATCGCAGGCCAAGCACAAACGGGCACTGGTAAGACAATGGCCTTTTTGGTCGCCACGTTTAATCATTTATTATCGACTCCCATACCTGAAGGTCGACTGATTAATCAGCCCCGCGCCATCATTATGGCCCCGACCCGCGAACTGGCGATTCAGATTGCCAAAGATGCGATTTTACTCGCTAAGCACACACACTTAAAGGTGGGTATTGTTTATGGCGGTGAAAGTTACGATGTGCAGCGTAAAGTATTAGATCAAGGTGTTGATATCTTGATTGGTACAACGGGTCGAATCATCGACTACGTTCGCCAAGGTATTATTGGCTTGAATTCAATTCAGGCTGTGGTACTTGATGAAGCCGATCGTATGTTTGATCTTGGTTTTATTAAAGATATCCGCTTCTTATTTAGACGTATGCCTGAGGCAAATCAACGTCTTAATATGCTATTTTCGGCAACCTTGTCCATGAAAGTACAAGAGCTGGCTTATGATCATATGAATGAGCCCGTTAAAGTCGAAATCGCCCCCGAAGAAAAAACCTCCAAAAACATCAAAGAAGAAATCTTCTATCCTTCCCAAGAAGAGAAGATGCGTTTGCTGTTGACCTTGATTGAAGAAGATTGGCCAGAAAAAGCCATCGTTTTCTCCAACACTAAGCACAGTTGTGAAACGCTTTGGTCTTGGCTTGAAGGTGACGGACATCGTGTGGGTTTATTAACGGGTGATGTGCCACAGAAAAAGCGTATTCGTATCCTTGAGCAATTTACCAGTGGCCAGCTAGATATATTGGTTGCTACTGATGTTGCGGCTCGTGGTCTACATATTTCTGACGTTTCACACGTGTATAACTATGATTTACCTGATGATTGCGAAGACTATGTTCACCGAATCGGTCGTACGGGTCGTGCGGGTAACAAAGGCATGTCGATAAGCTTTGCCTGTGAAGAGTACGCATTGAACTTGCCTGCAATCGAAAGCTATATCAATCATTCGATTCCAGTAAGTAACTACGACAGTGAAGCTTTACTGGCCGATATTCCTACGCCAGCGAAGATCCACCGTAAACACCCTAGCGGCACTCGAAACTTGCGTGATCGTTCAGGGGCAAGCCGCCCAGGTGCTCAACGCAGTGGTGCTCGCCCTCCTCGTCATGATAGGACACGTAGACATTCGTAAATGCCAACACCCGCTTATGCCGCTATAACATTAGGCTCAAATAGTTTTAATATGCTGATCGCCAAAACGCGTGGTGGTCAGCCGCATATTATTGCGAAATATAAACGCAAGGTGAGGCTCGCCGAAGGCATAGGCAACGATGGCAAATTAAGCCCCGATGTCATGCAGCGCGGCCTCGACTGTTTGAGTATGTTTGCCCAGATGTTGGTGCAACATAAGATTGAAGCAAACCATGTTGCTGTGATTGCAACTGCAACTCTTCGCAGTATTAGCAATGCTGATGAGTTTAATCAGCGTGCATTGCCACTCTTAGGTCATCCGATCGAAATTATCTCTGGTATGCGTGAAGCAGAGCTTATCTATCAAGGTATGGTGGCGACCACTTGTGGTCAAGGCCGTCGCTTGGTTATTGATATCGGTGGGGCGAGTACAGAGTTTATCATTGGCGATGGGCATCAAGTGCTGTTCAAAACCAGTTTGCCCTTTGGTAGCGTGACTTATAATCGCCAATTTTTCAGCAGTTTGCCGCTGCAGCAGTTAGATTTCGATGATGCTAAGCAGCAAGTGCTAACCACATTAGCTGAGCATAGGCAAACCCTACGTGATCTAGGTTGGCATTGTGTCGTTGGTGCCTCCGGCGCTGTACAGTCCGTGGTAGAAGTGCTACTTCACCGAGGGTTATCTGAAACTATCACACTCGATGTGCTTACTCAGTTGAAGGCTGAGATCCTCGCTCAAGAAGATATTAGCTTAATGGGGATTGCAGGGCTTTGCAGTGAGCGAGCACCGACTTTTGCTGCGGGTGTCGCTATTTTATTGGCCTTGTTTGAGTTGCTGGGGATCGAGCATTTAGCCTTATCTGGCGGCGCGTTACGTGAAGGTGTTTTAGTGATGTTAGCTCAGCGGATTATTGACGAAGTCAGCTAATATTTTATTAAAACATGATAAAAACCAAAGGCCGCGATGCGGCCTTTATTGTTTGTACTGTGGCGATTATTTCAATAAATCGGCGAGATCTTTTTCTAAGGAAACCGTTGGACGCTCTACGATGCGGCCAACTTCTTTACCTTGCTGCAGTACAATAAAGGTTGGAATGCGGGTAAAGTCGTATTTTGCGGCTAAGCCTTCGGGATCTTTTTTCGTTCGGTCGACACCAATATAGGTCACTTTAATATTGGGATTAGCGACTTCTTCCATAATACGGATAAAGCGCGGTGTTTCCCGGTGACAATCTGGGCACCAAGTACCAATGATCACTACAATTTCTGTAGGTTTAGTGATGCTTTTAAGTGGGGTGATTGCAGTGGTATCGACTTGATAGGTTTTATACCCTTCAGCAAACTCATTGAGATCTGTGACTAAATTTTGTGCTTCTACTATGCCAGTTAAAATCACTTCTTGTTTCTCCTCACTGCAGGTCGCAATTAAACCCTGTTGTTGTTCTTCAAATCCACAGCCACCATTGGCTAGTACCTGACAACTAAAAAATAAGGCGGTAGTGGCTAGGAATGCCTTAACGTTATTGTGCATGATGCGCCCTCGAAATCGAAGAGAAAGAATGAAATTCGATTCAAACATTATTCTGGATGCGATTAAAGCGATTAATTGATTTGCTGCAAGCAAGATCACGCATTGCTAATATCTATACCCAAGCTACCTGAAGATAAGAGTTTCAGAGCGCCTAGGGTGCTTCAATTCAAGGCGCATCAATGACAGAATGTCGGCCACCTTTTGAATTGATGCAACACGGAAGTGGAGTGCCCTAGGCGCTCCGTCTCGGCGTGTTTTAACGCACTTTATGCTGTGTTGGTTATTTTTAACTTAGCCCGCTAGGTCTGCAAATAGCCGCCTTGCCTAAAGTGCGTTAAATTCCCGCTGAATCCTGCATCTTCAGGTGGTTTGGGTATGTAAGCTTAACGATCACAGAATTGCTTAGTTTGTGGAGTTAAGGCATTGAAAAATTTCATCCCCGAATCGTGATTCGGGGACAGAACACATTGAGAGGATAAGGTAAATTACTTGATTACTGAGCCAGAATTTTTTCAAGAATAGGCTTATTAGCTTCGGGGAAGTCGTAATTGGTTAAGTCGGTTTTAGTGACCCAAGCGATAAGCTGACCTTCAAGGCCTTGGGCTGTGCCGTTAAATTCTGTGACTGAATGGATATCGAGTAGCACTTGTTTATCGGGATAGTCGAAACTCAACGCCATAAATGGCTGACTATCAGTGACATTGAGCGCGACTTCCTCTTTGAGTTCACGGATCAATGCCTGAGTGACAGTTTCGCCTGTCTCAACCTTACCACCAGGAAATTCCCATTTTCCACCTTGATGTAAATGATCTGGGCGTTTTGCCAACAGAATTTCACCGGCCGAGTTAGTAATAATGCCGACGGCAACATGGATTCGTTTAGTCATAATATTTATCGATTAATGAGTAGGAAAAAGTAAGTGCATTAAAGGCTTGAGCTGAGTGATTCGTGTGTAAACCCCAAATTACTCTTTAAAAAAATCGCCTTCATCGAGATCAAATTCATCAAATGCTTCTGGATCAAACTCGGCTTTGACTGGGATGACGTGTTTTTCTGACGCCCAATCACCGAGGTCGATCAACTTACAGCGCTCGCTGCAAAAAGGTTTAAATGCAGATTGTGGCACCCACTCGACAGGGGCTTTGCAAATAGGGCAGTTAACGGTCAATGGCATAATTGTTCTCTTGGTTAACGGCGATAAAGCGGCCGCTAATACTAATGTCTTTCAGGCCATTAGTGTAAAGGCTTCATGCACAGGTAGCCAGTAAGAAATCAATTGAACGGTCGGAGTGGCGTTGTTGTTCAAACTGCACAAAATGGATAGCGAAACGGTTTTTATGGCCGCTAATCGTAGGATAACACCCGTGGGAAGCATCGACTTTAACCCTTACCAAAGCAAGTGCTTGGGCACTGTCACCTTGATAAAAGCCAGCATGGGCAACGGCATTGTCGTAATGGGCTGTACTGCGGGTGAGTTGGAGTAATAGTGTGATGGGGGTGAGCAAAGGTTCGAAATGCGTTATCCAAGAGCGATAATCGTGCTGTTTTTCTTCCCAAGGTTTAGATAGCCAATAATGCAGTTGCGGTAGGTCGAAGTTACAGCAAGCACCTGGCATGCCGAAGCGTTGTCGTAGTGCGGAAATAAATTTGTCTTGTTTTAATTGGCTGCCGAAGCGTTCAGGCTTTTGTAACGGTTCGCGGGCTTGGGTGAGGGCGTTGATATAGATATTGATTTGCTGGTGGTCGACGTGATCTAATTCTTGCCATTTGTTCAGTTGCAGCAAGTGCCGCTCAATATCTTTTAATACTTCATTGCGATAATCGCAGCGTTCAGACAATTCACAGAGGGAAAACAGCGGATAAAAACATCTATGTTGGTGGTCATTGCTTAGGTTACTTTGCAGCTGTTTATCGAGGTATTCGAGCCGCAAGTAGCTGCGAATTTTCTCGTTTAGGGGCTGTTCGTAAACTAATTCAGTCATGGGCGTTATGAGTACCAGATAGTTGTAAATAGCGTTGGTGCAATGCTAGCACCTCTCGTTTTAAGGTTGATATCTCTCCCTGATTATCAATAATGTCGTCGGCTCGGGCGAGTTTTTCGCTGCGGCTCAATTGGCTGTTAATGATGTTATTTACTTGAGATGCATCAACATTGTCCCTTTTTATGGTGCGGCTGATTTGCAACTCAGGCGAAATATCCACCACTAAAGTCCGATTGACTAACCTATCTAACCCGTTCTCAAATAGCAAGGGTACGACCATAATTACATAGGCTGAGGTTGCTTTTTCTACCTGCGCTAGCATTTCTTGGCGGATCATGGGGTGTAATAGTTGGTTTAACCATTCACGTTCTTCAGGGTGGCTAAATATCCGTTGCCGCAGTTTGGCGCGATCGAGTTCACCTTCTGGCGTTAACATCTCAATGCCAAAATGGCTAACGATGACCTCAAGCCCTTTTGAACCCTGAGCGACAACGTCGCGGGCAACGATATCGGCGTCGACTAAGGTAATGCCTTCTGCGGCGAATAAATTGGCAACAGTCGTTTTACCGCTGCCGATACCGCCAGTAAGACCAACAACAAACTTTGACATAACATACTCCGGATAGCTCAGTGCTTAGTTTGCTAGCTCTTACAGTGTTGATAGATACCAATCGACAATCTGTTGCCCAAATAGCAAGGCTATCCAGCCAGATGCGGCAATATAGGGGCCAAATGGGATTGGATTTCCTTGTTTCAGGCGTTTACTAACAATCATAGTGATGCCAACGACTGCGCCAACGAGGGACGAAAGTAAAATCACCAGCGGCAGCATTTGCCAGCCAAGCCAAGCACCGAACACGGCGAGTAATTTAAAGTCGCCATAGCCCATGCCTTCCTTGCCAGTGAGAATTTTAAACAACCAGAATATGGACCATAGACTCAAATAGCCAGCCGCCGCACCGATAATGGCATCGGTTGGGCTCGCAAAGGTATGATTTAGGTTGATTATCAAGCCTAGCCAAAGTAACGGTAACGTCATTTGGTCGGGGAGCAACATCTCATCAAGATCGATACCTGTCAGTGCTACAAGCACAAAGGTGAGTATGCTCGCAAAAACAAACTGCCAGCTTGGACCAAAATGCCAAGCTAAAGTCGCGATAAGTAGCCCTGTGATGAATTCAATAATAGGGTAGCGGGCAGAAATAGGGACGTGACAGGCGGCGCATTTACCTTTGAGCATTAACCAGCCTAATACCGGCAAATTATGCCAAGGTTTAATCGACGTTTTACATTTAGGGCAGGCTGAGCCCGGCACAACAAGATTATACTTTTCAGGGAAGTCATCAATAGGTTTATTGAGTTGTTCTATACCGATTTTTTTGACTATGTCTTCGTGGTATTCCTGCAAATACTGATTACATTCTTGCTGCCACTCCCGTTTCATCATCACAGGAAATCTGTGGATCACCACGTTTAAAAAACTACCAATGGTAGCGGCAAAAATAAAGCTTAGAGCAATAAAGATATAAGGGTGCTGGCCCAAAAGGGAGATGAATTCTGACATTTAATGTTCTTATTTATATTTGAGGGTTAGATATAATACTAGCCGCTAACAATTTTACCCATTTGGAAGATAGGCAAGTACATAGCAACAATTAGACCACCAACTACAGTACCGATGACCACCATCATAATCGGTTCTATCAGGCTTGATAAGCCATCAACCGCATCATCTACTTGCATTTCGTAGATAGTTGATACTTTATTGAGCATGTTATCTAGTGAGCCGGATTCTTCGCCTATCATCACCATTTGCACTAACATGTCGGGGAAAAGCCCTGTGGTTTGCATAGCCACATTCATCTGCATCCCTGCCATCACTTCTTGACGGATTTTTAAAATGGCTTTGCGGTATACCGCATTACCCGATGCGCCAGCGGCGGATTCTAGACCATCAATTAACGGCACGCCCGCGGCGAAAGTAGTTGCTAAAGTGCGGGCGAATCGTGCCATGGCACCTTTATGTAAAATCGGCCCAATGGCTGGGATTTTAAGTACAGCTTCATCGACTCTATCTCTTACTATTTGTGAGTTTCGGTGCGCCCGAACAAACAAAAATACTCCGCCGATAATGGCGGCTAAAAAGATATACCAAGAGGATTGTAAGCCGCGGGAAATATGCAGCACCAGTTGGGTAAAGGCGGGCAGTTCAGCGCCGAACCCCTTAAAAATCTCCTCAAATTGAGGCACCACAAACAATAATAATAATGAGGTGACTAAGATTGCGACTATGACAACTGCAGCAGGGTAGAACATAGCCTTCTTAATTTTTGATTTCAGTGCTTCTGATTTTTCTCTGTAGGTCGCTACGCGATCAAAAACCAAGTCTAGTGAACCTGAATGTTCACCAGCTGCAACTAAGTCAACATAAAGTTCATCGAAGTAGCGTCTATGGGGACGCATTGCATCAGATAAAGGAATGCCCGATTGAATTTCGCTGAGGATATTTCCTAATAGTTCCCTCATCTTAGCTTTTTCGTGACCACGGCCGAGTAGCTCAATAGTGGTCACTAAAGGTACGCCCGCCGCTAGCATAGTCGCGATTTGGCGAGTCATCATGGCAATATCCATAGGAGTGATTTTCGGATCGCCTAACTTAAATAGCGCAGAGGACTGCTTACGAACGCTCTTAGGGGTCACTCCTTGGGATTTTAACTGACTACGGATTTCGGCGGCAGTTGCACCTCTTAGCTCTCCCGCAGTTTTCTTACCGTCGCGATTTAGGCCTTTCCATTCAAAGGTATAAATTTTTGGTTGGCTCTTTTGCTCGGTTTTCTTGGTACGAGACTTTCTTGTAGTCGTTGCCGTAGCCATAAATTATCCCTGTAAATAAATCGTTCTAGATTTCTAGTTAACTGAACGCTATGCTTGCGAAATAGTTTGGACTCTAAGATTCAAATATACGAGTAATAATGCACTATTGCCTGAATTTTAGACGTAACTTTAGACATAAAGATTGGATTTAGCCAAAACTGGTTACGCGATTGACTTCTGCAATACTAGTGACCCCGTGGATCACTTTCAATAAGCCTGATTGCCGTAAATCTCGCATTCCTTGGGCTTTAGCTTGGGAGGCGATTTGTAAAGAGTTCCCCCCTTCCATGATAGTGCGGGCTATTTCGTCAGACATTTTCATCACTTCATAAATGCCAACCCGTCCCTTGTAGCCTGCAGAGCAATGCTCGCAGCCAAGAGGTTTAAAGGTGGTAAAGCCTTGAGTAATTTGTGTTTGGGCAAAACCAAGGCGCAGTAATTCATGCTCGGGGATAACTTCCGCTTGCTTACATTCGGGGCAGAGGCGACGCGCTAAGCGCTGGGCAATAATCAGGTTTACTGAACTAGCGATATTGTAGCCAGGTACACCCATGTTTATTAAACGGGTTAAGGTTTCGGCAGCCGAGTTAGTGTGTAAGGTCGATAAGACTAAGTGGCCCGTTTGTGCCGCTTTAATGGCAATCTCAGCAGTTTCAAGATCGCGAATTTCCCCCACCATCACCACATCAGGATCTTGACGTAGAAATGAACGTAAAGCGGACGCGAAGGTTAGCCCTGCCTTTAAATTAATGTGAACTTGGTTCACGCCTTCAAGGTTAATCTCCACCGGATCTTCAGCGGTGGAAATATTACGCTCTTCGGTGTTGAGAATATTTAACCCTGTATAGAGGGAGACTGTTTTACCTGAACCGGTTGGACCAGTCACTAGAATCATCCCTTGTGGTTTTGCTAGCATCTCAAGGTAGAGCTTTTCTTGGTCTGGCTCGTAGCCGAGCTTTTCAATGCCTAATTGTGCGGAGGATGAGTCTAAAATCCGCATTACAATCTTTTCACCCCAGAGCGTCGGCAAGGTACTAACCCGAAAGTCGATAGACTTAGTGCGGGACAGTTTCATCTTAATTCGACCATCCTGTGGCACGCGCCGTTCGGCGATATCGAGTTTCGACATCACTTTTAGGCGTGCAGAAAGACGACCAGCCAGACTAATCGGCGGTTCAGAGACTTCGTGCAGAATACCATCTATACGGAAACGAATGCGGTAGCGCTTTTCATAGGGTTCGAAGTGTAAATCCGACGCGCCTTTGCGAATCGCATCGGTTAAAATTTTATTGATATAGATGACAATAGGCGCATCGTCACTACTCTCACCAGTAGACTCTTCGCTACGTCTGTCGGTATCAGTAATTTCTATCGCTGCCAGCGCTGCTTCGTCCATGCCGCCTAAATCGAGACCGCTGATATCTTCTTCGAGAATTTTCTCTAGCGCTTTAGCGAGCTTATCTTCCTCAACTAGAATCGCTTCGGCGTGCAGGCCTGCACTAAACTGGAAATCTTCGAGGGCTGCAATATTGGTTGGGTCGGATGTGCCGATATAGAGGCGATTACCGCGTTTAAACAAGGGTAAACAACGGTGTTTTTCAATGAGTTTTTTATTGAGAAAATCTTCAGGAATGGAGGCAAGATCAAACTCATTAAGGTCAAGCAGTGGAGTGCCATATTCTTCGTAGCAAAGCTCAGCTATTGCACGGGCAGAGATTAGCTTACTTTGAACTAAGGTGCTTACAAGGCCGTGTTTGTTTTGCCGAGATTTAGTGATAGCGTTAGCCATCTGCTCTTCATTTAGCAGACCTTTGCGGATAAAAAGGGTCGACAGCCCTAAGTGAAGGCCAGTTGTAGGCATAAAAAATCCGAGAAAGACTAAAGAATTTAAACCAGCCAAAGAGAACTATATTTTTCTTTGGCTGATTTAATAAATAATAGCAAACTGTTTACTTTACTTTACTTTACTTTACTTTACTTTACTTTACTTGATGCCAGCTCCATCTTTACATTGTGCATCAGTTACTGAGCCTGTTGCGTTAGTCGCTTTGGCTGTATAAGCAATTTGACCATCATTTTCGATCTTTGCACTAATAATACACGAGCCTTCATCATACGCTAAGGTTCCACCAGTGCTTTCTGCAAATGGACCACCAGCTGATATTGTTAACTTTGTAACATTGGTAACATCTTGAGCTATAGAATCACAGGCAACGCCTGTTTGAACACATGTTAATGCTTTTGAGGTGTATGCACTTGTAACTTTCATTGCTGCTCCACCATGTGCCGCTGCAACATAATCACGGTATGCTGGTAAAGCTACTGCTGCCAAAATACCGATAATGGCTACAACGATCATTAGTTCGATCAGAGTAAAACCCTGAGCTTTTTTATTTAATGCTTTGTTTAAATTCATGGCCTTCATTTTTCTCTCCAGCTAACTATTTAGTGACTTACTTTGGTTGAATAGAGTGTTAAACCTAAAAGCTGTTTTACTCTATAAATTGTTTTATCTCATCAAACTTTATTACTCATTTATGTCAATAAAATCATTTATATGATCTATGTAACATTAACAGTACACCGATGATCTTGAATGACCCATGTGTAATGACTCATGCTGATTTATCCAAAGCCACTTTACTGAGCTAATGTCTGTTTGAATAAATCATTTCGGTAACCGCACCTTAGGCTAATGTCCCTCAAAATGTGCTCCTCAAAAACGCAAATTAGAGTTTTTTGACAGACATTCCAGTGCTGACCTTAGGTGAGGTTGACCAAACGGCCATCTCGCCTGTGTAAAAGTTAGTACAAAGTTAAGATAAAGGAAACAAAAATTAAGTATAAAGTACTAATAAAGTATCGTTTTTGTATAAGAAGCTGGCTTGGTGGTATGTTAGGTTATAACAATTTTTTGACATTGGTAGTTTGGCTGGCACCTAAACTGACCTAGTCAAATTGCTGGCATGTTGGTGTGATGAGTTGGAGGCTTGATGGTGATGGTGATGGTGATGGTGATGGTGATGGTGATGGTGCGGATGTATAGTGACAGGCATAACTTAGGGTCTAGCCTCTGGAACTCAGAAGATATGTATCGGCTCTAGAATAGGTTGAAAGTGAAACGTTCTGAGGTGCTTTCAGCGAACGTTTCACCCTCTAGTGAGCAAGTGTTTTAAGCTTTCAATCTAAGCGATAAGTCTAGGGCGCGAACATGCTTAGTGAGTGCACCAACTGAGATATAGTCGACACCGGTTTTAGCGAATTCGGCTAAGGTGTCTAAGGTGACATTGCCGGAGACTTCAAGCTTAGCGCCTGCGCCTTTCGCTTTATATTGATTGTTCATTTCAACCGCTTCGACCATTTTAGTGATATCGAAGTTATCTAACATGATGATATCTGTGCCAGAGTCGAGTGCTAAGGCGAGTTCTTCGAGTGATTCCACTTCGACTTCAACGGGTTTGTTCGGGTACAAGCTGCGGGCGGTATCTACGGCTTGGCGAATGCCACCACAGGCCATAATGTGGTTTTCTTTAATCAAAAATGCATCATATAAGCCAATGCGATGGTTTTTGCCGCCGCCGCAGGTGACGGCATATTTTTGTGCCGTGCGCAGGCCTGGAATGGTTTTGCGAGTATCTAATAGGCGAGTGTGAGTGCCCACCAGTTTATCGACATAATGCTTAGTTAAGGTTGCAACGCCAGACAGGGTTTGGATAAAATTCATTGCCGTGCGTTCGCCGGTGAGAATCGTGCGTGCTGTGCCTGAGAGTTCACACAGTAACTGGTTAGGTAATACCAGATCGCCATCATCCACATGCCAGTGCAGTGCGACTTCCCCACCGAGTTGATTAAAAACCTGCTCTGCCCATGCTTTTCCACAAAAAACGCCTTCTTCACGGGTAATAAGGGTGGCTTCAGCGTACTTATCTGCAGGGATCAACATTGCTGTGATATCACCATAAGCAATGGCCTTGGTTTGATCGTTGATTTCGGTGCCACCTAAGTCTTCACTGAGGGCGGATTTTACTGACTGGCGAATATCGTTTTCTAACATGAGCGGGGTCCTTGCATTACGGCCTACTTGCATTTTAGGTTAAGATTACCACGGCCTTAGGTCCCACGGAACAGGTTGGAAGATTGAGCAAAAGGAGTAAGCTGCTGCCTTATTTGAATTGAGAGTGGATGGTTTGCTCCATGATCTCAATGTTAAAAGATAGCTCAGTCAGTTCCGTGCGCAGGGTTTCTTCTTTGCTTGGAGGAATACTGTTAGAGTAAGCCTGTATATGTGGCATAGAGGATAAGCTCATCATGCGGTTTGATTCGGGTTGGTGTGATAGTGCGAGGCGTTGTGAGTCGCCACATTTTAATCAACGTCCCTTGAATGAAGTGAGTTTGTTAGTGATCCACAATATTAGTCTGCCCGCAGGCTGCTTTGGATTACCTTACATTGATCAATTATTTCAAGGGTGTTTAGATACTAATGCCGATTCCAGCTTTGCACCGCTCAAGGGCTTACAAGTGTCGGCGCACTTTTTGATCCGCCGCAATGGCGAGCGTGTCCAATATGTAAGCTGTAATGACAGGGCTTGGCATGCTGGGGTGTCTCGTTATGGTGAGAGAGAGAATTGTAATGATTTTTCCATTGGTATTGAACTGGAAGGCACAGATACTGAGCCTTACACTCCTGAGCAATATCAGTCACTCATCGAGTTAACACAAGCCCTACTGGTAGAATATCCATTGCTGAGTATTGAACGGATTGTGGGTCATTGTGATATTGCGCCAATGCGGAAAACGGACCCTGGGCAAAGTTTTAATTGGGAAGGATATTTAGGCAAGTTAAAGGAATATATTTAGGCGTTGTGCTCTTAGTTAATCACTTAACTTTTTGGATTTTAGACGTATTCCATATAAACCTAGACTATTTATGGACAAATTATAGAGGTACACCCATGGCATTATTTTCACTCTTGGTCGCCATTTTAGTGGAGCGACTTAAATTTCTTCCTTCATCATGGCAATTTGATCGTTTACTGCAATCCTATCAGGCAACATTTTTTGGTGATAAAGCATCACTGACAAGCGTGATGATGGCGTTGGCGTTAGTGCTACCAGCCTTGTTGGTATATGTTTTATCTTGGTTAGTGGCGGGAATGTTTTGGGGCTTATTAAGTTTAGCTCTATGGATTGTTGTGGCAGTGGTTTGTTTTAACCATCAGAAACAGCGTGATATTTTCAAAAAATATATGCAAGCGGCTTGTCGCTCAGATGTCCAAGCTTGTTACCATTATGCCGCTGAACTCGATTGTAGCGAGTGTTTAGATGCTGTATCCGAGAAAGACCTAGGTGCCAAAGTGGGGCAAAGTGTTGCTTGGATTAACTATCGTTATTATGGTGCCGTGGCGCTGTTTTTCATTTTTTTAGGTCCAGTCGGTGCGGTACTGTATTGCACGGTACGTTTTTATGCCGAAGAGAATGCCCGTAAATCTCTAGAGCTACCCTTAGTCAACGAAGTGATTACGATACTGGATTGGTTACCGAGCCGGATTTTCGCCTTTGGTTATGCCTTAAGTGGTCAATTTAGTGAAGGTTTAGCGGCGTGGCGCCGTAATGGATTGACCTTAAATGTGAGCGCTCGCACTGTGGTTGCTGAAACGGCATTAGCGGCACAACCTTTACCTGAGGTCGCAAGTGCACCTATATGTGTACAATCAACCTTAGCATTATTAGTGCTCAGTAAACGTAACTTTACACTTATTGTTGCAATACTTTCATTACTGACCATTTTCGGATTGGTGAGCTAAAAGAAGGATGCTTCGCTGTTAGAATCGAGAACGCTTCGCTGCTAGGGCGTCGTAGTGCTCCTTCTAGTCTAGAATCTAGAGCCTAGAATCTAGAGCCTAGAATCTATCCGCTGCGCTTTTTGCAGCGCCTAGTAGGGCGAAGCCCGTGCTTTTGTCAAATGGTCTGACCCCATAAACATTTTTTTCCGCTATGCTCTCTCTTCGTGAGTGCTTTTGATCGAGATCGCTTTTAAGGAGTGATCTTCAATCTGGACATCAAAACGCTGATTTGATAAAGTGCGCTCACTCAAAAAAATTGGTAAGACCAATTTACAACGGAGCTGAGCGCCTGATGGCCTATAGTAAAATTAATCAGCCAAAAATTTCTGACGTGATCATGGCGCAATTAGAGCAAATGATCTTAGAGGGGAGTTTACAGCCCGGTCAGAAGTTACCGCCTGAACGCGAACTGGCGATCCAGTTTGAAGTGTCTCGACCTTCTTTGCGTGAAGCTATTCAAAAGCTTGAGGCAAAAGGACTGTTAATGCGCCGCCAAGGCGGTGGTACTTATGTCAAAGAACAACTCTGGCAGACCCTTGCCGATCCTATTGTTGAACTGATGAATTCAGATCCAGAGAGTCAGTACGACTTACTGGAGTTCCGCCATGCCACCGAAGGCATGATGGCCTATTTTGCGGCCCTGCGTGGTACCGACGCCGATATGCAAAATATCAAGCGTATGATCCTCGAGGTGGAAGCCGCCACCGATATCGAACAAAAAGCTGCTGCGATTGTGCGTTTTTATCGTGCTGTGGCGGAAGCGTCACATAACGTGGCTATGTTACACCTCGTTCTTAGTTTAACCCCTGTGCTGCATCAAAATGTGGCGCAAAACCTGGAGCTTTTAAGCCGCCGCGAAGAAGCTTCTACTATGGCTAACGATCACAGACGGGCCTTGCTCGCTGCCATCGTTCGTCGTGATCCCGACGCCGCCAGAGAAGCCTCGAATGAACACTTAAGTTACATCGAAGAGGTGATGTTATCTGTGCGGGAAGAAGATAGCCGGTTGCAGCGAAGCTTGCGCCGTTTAAAGAGTGGCGCTTAAGTTCTGTGATTTAGCTGCCAGCTAAATCGGAATATGCCGCAAACACCATTCATTATCATGTATATAGAGAAGGACAGTGTCATGTCTGAAGATATGCTACAAGACGTAGATCCGTTAGAGACTCAGGAATGGGTTGATGCCCTGCAAGCCGTGTTGGAACAGGAAGGCCCAGAGCGCGCGCATTTTTTACTAGAAAAGCTGATCGATAAAGCGCGTCGTAATGGCACTCACTTGCCTTATAACGCCACAACGGCTTACCTGAACACTATCCCTGCGGGTCAAGAGCCGCACATGCCTGGCAACCAAGAGATGGAACGTCGCATTCGCGCCATCATCCGTTGGAACGCTTTAGCTATGGTGCTTCGTGGTTCTAAGAAAGATTTAGAATTAGGCGGCCATATTTCAAGCTTCGCCTCAAGCGCGACTATTTATGACGTATGTTTTAACCACTTCTTCCGCGCACCCAATGAAAAAGACGGTGGCGATTTAGTGTATTTCCAAGGCCATATCGCCCCTGGTATTTATGCGCGTTCATTCTTAGAAGGTCGTTTAAGCGAAGACCAACTGGCTAATTTCCGTCAAGAAGTGGATGGCAAGGGTCTGTCTTCATACCCACATCCAAAACTGATGCCGGATTACTGGCAATTCCCAACGGTTTCTATGGGCTTAGGTCCTATCCAAGCTATTTATCAGGCGCGTTTCCTGAAATATCTGACTGACCGTGGTCTGAAAGATTGTTCAGCACAAACCGTTTACTGTTTCTTAGGTGACGGTGAGTGTGACGAGCCAGAAGCCTTAGGTGCGATTGGTTTAGCGGCCCGTGAAGAATTAGATAACTTAGTCTTCATCGTTAACTGTAACTTACAGCGTCTTGATGGCCCTGTGCGTGGTAACGGTAAGATTATCCAAGAACTTGAAGGCGAATTCCGCGGCGCAGGCTGGGAAGTGGTTAAAGTGATTTGGGGTCGTTACTGGGATCCATTATTGGCCCGTGACACTAGCGGTAAGTTACTGCAGTTAATGGAAGAAACCGTTGACGGTGAATACCAAAACTGTAAAGCCAAAGGTGGCGCTTATACACGCGAACACTTCTTTGGTAAGTACCCTGAAACGGCCGAAATGGTGGCTAACATGTCAGATGATGACATTTGGCGCTTAAACCGTGGCGGTCATGATCCTGTGAAAGTGTACGCTGCCTTAGATCACGCACAAAAAACCAAAGGTCGCCCAACGGTGATTTTAGCTAAGACTGTAAAAGGTTACGGCTTAGGTGATGCGGGTGAAGGTAAAAACATCGCTCACAACGTGAAGAAAATGGGTATCGAGTCTATCCGTTACTTCCGCGATCGTTTCAATATTCCGATCCCAGATGACCAGTTAGAAGATCTGCCTTTCTATCACCCAGGTCCAGATTCTGAAGAAGTGAAGTACATGATGAGCCGTCGTGAAGCGCTGCATGGTAGCGTGCCACAACGTCGTCAAAAGTTCACCGAAGAGATGGAAGTGCCGTCACTGAAGATTTTCGATTCGATTTTACAGGGCTCTAACGGCCGTGAAATTTCATCGACTATGGCATTCGTTCGTGTTCTGACAGCTCTGCTGAAAGACAAGAAAATTGGCAAAAATATTGTGCCAATTATTCCTGACGAAGCTCGTACTTTCGGTATGGAAGGTTTGTTCCGTCAAGTGGGTATTTATGCTCACGAAGGCCAAAAATATATTCCGCAGGATTCTGACCAAGTTGCTTACTACCGTGAAGACAAAACCGGTCAAGTATTGCAAGAAGGGATTAACGAACTCGGCGCTATGTCTTCATGGGTATCAGCAGCGACGAGCTACTCAGTCAACGATACACCTATGATCCCGTTCTACATCTACTACTCAATGTTCGGTTTCCAACGTATTGGCGACATGGCTTGGGCTGCGGGTGATATGCGTGCTCGTGGTTTCTTAGTCGGTGGCACTTCAGGTCGTACAACGCTTAACGGCGAAGGTTTACAGCATCAAGATGGTCATAGCCACGTATTGGCGAACACTATCCCTAACTGTATTACTTACGATCCAACCTACGGCTACGAAATCGCCGTTGTGGTACAAGATGGTATCCGTCGTATGTACGGCGAAAATCAAGAAGATATCTTCTATTACTTGACCACAATGAACGAAAACTATGAGCAACCAGCCATGCCAGAAGGCGCGGAAGTGGGCATAGTAAAAGGTATCTACAAGTTAGAAACGGTTGCGGGTTCAGGTAAAGGCAAAGTTCAGTTAATGAGCTGTGGCACTATCCTTGAACAAACTCGTAAAGCGGCGCAAGCACTGGCGAAAGACTTTGGTATTACTGCCGACGTATTCAGTGTGACCAGCTTTAACGAATTGACCCGCGATGGTCAAGCCGCTGAGCGTTGGAACATGCTGCACCCAACCGAAACGCCAAAACAATCGTATATCAGCCAAGTGATTTCAAGTGATGCACCTGCAATCGTCGCGACTGACTATATGAAGATTTACGGCGAACAGTTACGTGCTTATATTCCTACCGATTACAAAGTATTAGGTACTGACGGTTTCGGTCGTTCAGACAGCCGCGAGAATCTGCGTCACCACTTCGAAGTGGATGCTAAGTTCATCATTATTGCGGCGCTGAAATCACTGGTTGATCGCAAAGAGCTGCCTGTCGATGTGTTAGCAAAAGCCATTAAAGAATATGGTATCGACGCTGACAAGATCAATCCACAGTACGCGTAAGAGGCAATAAAAATGGCTGAATTAAAAGAAGTTTTTGTTCCTGATATCGGCGGCGATGAAGTGCAAGTGATCGAAATTTGTGTGGCTGTGGGTGATACCTTAGCTGCAGAAGAATCGATTCTTACCGTCGAAAGCGACAAGGCGACTATGGATATTCCAGCGCCTTTCGCCGGTGTTTTAGCCGAATTGAAAGTGGCTGTGGGCGATAAAGTATCTGAAGGTACATTGATTGCTATGATGCAAGCGGCGGGCGCGGCAGTTGCCGCTCCGGCTCCAGTTGCAGCACCCGCTCAGGCGGCACCAGCATCTGCACCAGTTCAAGCGGCTCCTGCCCCTGTGGCTGCTGCTCCTGCGACGGGCGCAACCAAAGTGGTTGAAGTCACTGTGCCAGATATCGGTGGCGACACTGATGTATCGGTTATCGAAGTATTGGTTGCTGTCGGTGACACGATTGAAGTTGATAGCGGTTTAATTACCCTAGAAACAGACAAAGCGACGATGGACGTGCCATCACCTTTCGCGGGTGTGGTTAAAGACGTTAAAGTTGCAGTTGGCGATAAAGTGTCGCAAGGCTCTTTAGTCATCATGCTTGAAGTGGGCGGTGCTGCACCTGCTGTGGCTCCAAGCGTTAGCGCGGCAGCTGCAACTGTGGCCCAAGCTGCTCCTGCCGCTACGGTAGCGCCAGTGGCCGCAGCACCTGCTGCACCAGCGGCAAGTGTGGTTGCGGTAAAAGAAATTCAAGTGCCGGATATTGGCGATGCCAGCAATGTCGATGTGATCGAAGTGCTCGTCTCTGTCGGTGATGAAATCACTGCCGACCAAGGTTTGATTACGCTTGAAACTGACAAAGCCACCATGGAAGTGCCTGCGCCATTCGCCGGTAAACTGCTGTCTTTGACTGTTAAAGTGGGTGACAAGGTTTCTCAAGGTAGCGTCATTGCGACGATTGAGACGACTTCTGTTGCAACAGCAAGTGCTCCAGCACCTGCTGCACAAGCGGCGGCTCCTGCTCCAGTGAGCGCGGCGCCCGTTGCAGCCCCAACACCAGCAAGCCGTCCTCCAGTACCACACCACCCAAGCGCAGGTACACCTGTGTCTACCGGTGCGGTACATGCGTCTCCTGCGGTACGTCGTTTAGCCCGTGAATTTGGTGTCGACTTGACCCAAGTGACAGGTTCTGGCCGTAAAGGTCGCATCATGAAAGAAGACGTACAGGCGTATGTTAAATATGAACTGTCGCGTCCGAAAGCGACTGCGGCAACTTCTGTTGGTTCAGGTAATGGCGGCGGTCTGCAAGTGATTGCAGCACCTAAAGTTGATTTCAGTAAGTTTGGTGAAGTGGAAGAGATTCCATTAAGCCGTATCCAGAAGATTTCTGGCCCTAACTTACACCGCAACTGGGTGACTATCCCTCACGTGACTCAGTTCGATGAAGCTGATATCACTGAAATGGAAGAGTTCCGCAAGCAGCAAAACGATGTAGCGGCGAAGAAAAAAGCCGATTACAAGATCACGCCTTTAGTGTTTATGCTGAAAGCTGTGGCTAAAACGTTGCAACAGTTCCCTGTGTTCAACTCGAGCTTAAGCTCTGATGGCGAATCACTGATCCAGAAGAAGTATTTCCACATCGGTGTGGCGGTTGATACGCCAAACGGTTTGGTTGTGCCAGTCGTGCGTGACGTGGATAAGAAAGGCATTATCGAGTTATCTCGTGAACTGGCTGATATCTCTATCCGTGCCCGTGATGGCAAGCTGAAATCTGCTGATATGCAAGGTAGCTGTTTCACCATTTCAAGTTTAGGTGGTATTGGCGGTACGGCGTTTACGCCTATCGTGAACTACCCAGACGTGGCGATTTTAGGTGTGTCTAAATCTGAAATTAAGCCTAAGTGGAATGGTAAAGAGTTCGAGCCTAAATTGATGTTGCCGCTGTCACTGTCATACGATCACCGCGTGATCGATGGTGCCATGGCTGCACGTTTTAGTGTGACGCTGTCAGGAATTCTGTCCGATATTCGTACTTTGGTTCTGTAAGCATATAAGGCTGCTCATCTTGAGCAGCCTTTTGTTTATTGTGATCAGTATCAAACACAGGTTAAAATGCGCCCACCTTACGCGCTGGCGCATTTTCGGTTGGCAGGATAGCTCCTCCAACGGATTGAATGAGAATTAGAGGAAAACATGAGTAACGAAATCAAAACTCAGGTAGTGGTATTAGGTGCAGGTCCTGCAGGTTATTCTGCGGCTTTCCGTGCTGCTGACTTAGGTCTGGAAACCATCATAGTTGAACGTTTTAGCACTTTAGGTGGCGTGTGTCTTAACGTGGGTTGTATCCCATCTAAAGCCTTACTGCACGTTGCTAAAGTTATCGAAGAAGCCAAAGCGGTTGCCGCTCACGGTGTGGTCTTCGGCGAGCCAACTATCGATTTAGATAAGTTACGTGGCTTTAAAGAAAAAGTCATTGGCCAATTAACTGGCGGATTGGGCGGCATGTCCAAAATGCGTAAAGTTAACGTGGTTAACGGTTTTGGTAAATTCACAGGCCCTAACACGCTAGAAGTGACTGCTGAAGATGGCACTGTGACTAAAGTGACTTTCGAGCAAGCGATCATTGCAGCGGGTTCTCGCCCAATCAAACTGCCATTTATTCCGCATGAAGATCCACGTATTTGGGATTCGACTGACGCATTAGAACTGAAAGAAGTTCCAGGCAAGTTGTTAGTGATGGGCGGCGGTATTATCGGTCTAGAAATGGGTACTGTGTACGCTTCTTTAGGCAGCCAAATCGACGTGGTTGAGATGTTCGACCAAGTGATCCCAGCGGCTGATAAAGATGTAGTTCGCGTATTTACTAAGCAAATCAAGAAGAAATTCAACCTGATCCTTGAAACTAAAGTCACAGCGGTCGAAGCCCGTGAAGACGGTATCTATGTTTCTATGGAAGGTAAGAGCGCGCCAACGGAAGCCGTTCGTTACGATGCCGTATTAGTGGCTATTGGCCGTGCACCTAATGGCAAGTCGTTAGATGCTGAAAAAGCAGGTGTTAACGTTGATGAGCGTGGCTTTATCAAGGTTGATAAGCAACTGCGTACTAACGTACCGCACATCTATGCTATCGGCGACATCGTTGGTCAACCAATGTTGGCTCACAAAGGCGTGCACGAAGGCCATGTAGCGGCTGAAGTTATCGCTGGCATGAAGCACTACTTCGATCCAAAAGTCATCCCATCAATTGCTTACACTGACCCTGAAGTCGCTTGGGTTGGTTTGACTGAGAAAGAAGCGAAAGAGCAAGGTATTGCTTACGAAACCGCAACTTTCCCATGGGCTGCAAGTGGTCGTGCGATTGCGTCTGATTGCTCTGAGGGCATGACTAAGCTGATTTTCGACAAAGACACTCACCGCGTGATCGGTGGCGCTATTGTGGGTGTTAACGGCGGCGAGTTGTTGGGCGAAATCGGTCTAGCGATTGAAATGGGTTGTGATGCTGAAGATTTAGCATTAACCATTCACGCTCACCCAACACTGCACGAATCAGTAGGCTTAGCGGCTGAAATGTACGAAGGTTCTATTACTGATTTGCCAAACCCAAAGGCAAAGAAAAAGTAATTTAGCTGTCGATTAAAAAAGCGCTCACTTGAGCGCTTTTTTATTGCCTGTATTTTTTTGTAACTTTTATGTAAACAAGCGGATGAATTGAAGGGATTGAGCTGCTACAGTACAGTTATACCCAAGCGACCTCAAAATACGAGTTTCAGAGCGCCCAGGGTGCTTCAATTCAAGGCGCATCAATGAAAAAATGTAGCCACCTTTTGAATTGATGCAACACGGAAGTGGAGTGCCCTGGGTGCTCCGTCCCGGCGGGTTTTAACGCACTTTATGCGGTGTAGGCTATTTTTGACTTAGCCCACTAGGCCTGCAAATAGCCGTCTTGCCTAAAGTGCGTTAAATTCCCGCTGAATTTTGCATTTTGAGGTGGTTTGGGTATATGTATGAAGTAAGTTGTCACATGCAAACAAAAATAATTAGAACAATTCTGACATGTTTCATCCTTTCACTGATTAGCGTCCATTCGGCTTGGGCGGGCGGCTTCGTGCAGCGTGTTTTTACCGATAGAGACGGTTTAGCTGTCACCAGCATCCGAGGTTTAGCCTTAGATGACTATGGTTTTGTATGGGCAGCGACTGAGCAGGGCTTGTATCGGGTCAGTAATTCTAAGGTGCGGCGCATTGATAAAATTGGCACGGAATCACGGCTTGCGGATGACTTTTTAACGACAGTGGTGAACATCGACCGAGACAAGTTATTGGTCAGTACCAATGCCGCGATTTACCTTTACGATATAGTACAAAATCAATTTACCGCGTTTGGTTCTCCCTATCTATTCCCACAGTTTCCAGGTGGTGCGCTGATATCGGCAGCCCGCAAGAATAGCAAAACATGGCGATTATTAATTGATAATGGTCAGATCTATGAGTTTTCCCCTTCAAAGTCTGAACTGCGCCTTATCACCCAATTAGCTGTTAATCGCGACCTTCCTTGGCGCAAGTTATTACTTATGCCCAATGGACACATGTTGGTTGCGGGGCAGTTGCAGCTAGAACTTCTCGATAACAAGGGCGAACGGCTGTTCCAATACCCTTGGACCGAATCTATGGGCAGTATTCTCGATATGTTGGAGGATACTCAACATAGGATCTGGATTGCGACAGGGCGTGGTGTTTATCAATTAGATCAAATCGCTCATCAAATTACACCTGTGCCAGAATTACCCGATTGGAGCACAGCGATCATTGAAGATGCTAAAGGGTATTTGTGGTTTGCCAGTCGTATTGGCTTGTTAAAATGGTCGCCTAAGACGCGGTTGATTGAGAATTATCAGCAAGAGTTGAAGGCTGAGGCCAACATGGAAACGCTGAAAGCCATGTTGTTTGATGATGCAGGCTTGATGTGGGTTGGAGGCTCTGGTGATGGATTGGCATTGTTAGCGTCACCGCCTGATTTCATTCTTGATACTTATGCGGCAGATGAACCCTATCAGCTGAGCGATGCCATGACTTGGTCTGTACATGCCAGTGATGAAGGGGTTTGGCTCGGTTCTTCTAGTTTAGATTTTGTTGCTAAGGGCAGTAAAAAAGCGGTTAACATTCCGATTGAGGGGTTTAATCCCCACGAAAGTATTTATGATATTAGTGAGTTTGAGGACCATTATTTACTGATCTCAACAACCAGTGGTCTTTTTGTTATTGATAAAGAGACCTTGCAAGGCAGCAGTTTTTCTAAATGGACTCACGGTCAGGATGACTTTAAAAATAAGCTCATATATAAAACTTATCGGGATCCCAAACTGAAAGGACGCGTCTGGATTGCGACTACCACGGGACTCTATTTTTGGGAAATGGGACTCTATGAGCCCCAGCCATTTGATATTGATAAGTCATCGAACGAATTTGATGGCCCCAAGCGGCCAGTGATCCGTACAATTTATCGTACCTCTGACGGTCGTCTTTGGGTTGGCGGTAAAAAAGTCTTTGGTTACATAGACAGTCAAAACGAGTTTCATGATCAACGGCACTTATTTAATGCTTTTGCGGCACAACCAACGATTAGCCATATTGAAGAAATGTCCCCGGGAATTATCTGGTTTGGTTCCTATGAAAAAGGTTTGTTTGAATATCATCAGCAGGCGGAATCGTTAGTTTCACTGACTTCCGAATGGCAATTAAATTGTAGTTCAGTGTTTTTTATTCAAAAGACCCCTAAGTCAAATCTTGTGGGTTGTGCTGATTCTTTGATTCGTCAGGATATTCAAACAGGCAATATCGCTATGTTTAATCAACTCGATGGTTTGATTTCCGATGAAATGAACGAGGGCGCTTATTTTTATTCGCCAAAAACAGGCTTTTACTTAGGAACACCTGAAGGTGTGATGCGACTCGATGTCAATAGGCTGGTCAATCGTATAACCGATGACCATGTGATGCTTGAATCTGTCTCTGTGTACTATAACAACACGACAGAAGTATCCTTGTTGCCGCGTAACCTGATGACCATCAAACCCGATGCGAATATGGTGAGTTTTCAAATCACTAACTTAGATTATCTCGATGATTCGCCAATCCAATTTAAATACCGATTACGTTATCAGGATGAAGATAGCCATTATGTCTTGTTGCAGGGGGAATCTCAGATCAACCTCGCAGGATTAGCTGCGGGTGGCTATGTTTTAGATATTTTGAGTCAAGTTAATGGGATATGGTCAGATAAGCCGTTTTCTTATCCTTTTTATGTTGAGCAGCATTGGTGGTTATCCCAAGGTTTTAAAGGTATTTTGCTGCTGTTATTTTCAATTATTGCTTTAAGTCTTGCTTGGTACCGACAACGACAGATCAATACATTTAAGCAGATGAATCTGGCATTAACGGAGAGTGAAGACAGGTTAAGGCAGTCTTTGCGCGGCAGTGACTCAGATCTCTGGGAGTGGCATAAAAATACTCAGGCATTTCACCTTGATAATCGCGGTTCGGTGCTTGGTACGCATGCCAATGAGATTGTGGTGAGCTTAGAGGATTTGCCTGTGCATCCGCAGGATAGGGAGAAAGCTCTCGCTCAGTGGGATAACATGATGGCGGGTGAGATTGACCGATTCGAGGCCGAATATCGCTATCAGCGTAAGGACGGTAATTGGGGATGGCTGAGGGTTAGAGGGCGGCCAGTTGCTCGCAATAAGCACTCAAATGAAATTGAACGGGTCGCGGGTATTTATAGCGATATTACTGTGCAACGCCAGCTAGAAGATGAAATTAATTTATTGGCGAAAGCGTTTGGCAATACCTCTGAAGGTGTGTTGATTTTAGATGTCGAAGGCGGTATTCGCGTTGCGAATTACGCTGCGCAACAAATTATTGGTATAGATTCTGACGACTTAGTCGGGCAACCATTTGCACAATTCGTACAGATGAATGACGGATTAGCATCGGAGATTAAGCAACTTCTCCGTGATAGTCAGTCTTGGACCGGAGAGCGGGAGTTAATCCGCGCCAATCAGCAACTTTGTCCTGTGTGGCTAAACGTGTCTGTGATGCAAAGCATTAACGGGAAAGTAACCCACTATGTGGTGGTATTCTCGGATATCACGGAGCGTAAACGTACTGAAGCCGATTTACGCCGTTTGGCTAATTACGATGTGCTTACTGGGTTGCCAAATCGCTCCTTATTTTCTAGCCGTCTATTACAGTCGATTCAAGCTGCGCAGCAAACAGGTGAGAAACTGGCGCTACTGTTTTTAGATCTCGATAGATTTAAGCATGTTAATGACTCCTATGGTCATAGCATGGGCGATGCACTGCTGGTCGAAGCATCAAGCAGGTTGCAATCTTGTATTTCCAGCGAGCATTTACTCTGTCGTTTTGGTGGCGATGAATTTGTGATTTTACTCCGCAATGCAAACAGCATTGACGATATTAACCATGTCGCCGAGCGCCTGTTGGAGCAAATTGTCGCGCCTTTTAAGTTGTATGGTCGGGAATTTTATATTTCGACCAGCATAGGCATCAGCATTTGGCCCGACGATGCGGTGCAGCCAGAAGCTTTTATCAAGAATGCCGATCTTGCTATGTACCATGCCAAAGAAGAAGGGCGAGGGAATTTTCAATATTATTCCTCGGAGCGTAATGCTCAAGCCCTCTATCATTTACGGCTAGAGGCCGATTTACGCAAAGCGATAGAGCGGCAAGAGTTCGAGCTTTATTACCAGCCGCAAATTGATATTTTGCGTAATGATAAGCTCATAGGAATGGAAGCATTAATTCGCTGGAAACATCCGCTGGACGGCTTTATTCGCCCCGATATTTTCATCAAAGTCGCCGAGGCCTGCGGTTTAATTGTTGATATTGACCGCTGGGTATTAAGACAAGCCTGTGTGCAGGGAGCCAATTGGACTAAGCGCTATGGCTCGGGCTTTAAGTTGTCGGTTAATATTTCGGCGGTGCATTTTAGGCAGCCAGATTTTATTGAAGATATCCAAAGAATTTTACAAGAAACCCAAATGCCAACTGCATCTTTAGGATTAGAAATCACCGAAGGCGTATTGATGAAGGAGTTGCATGTCGCTAAAGACCATCTGACTCGATTGAAATCTTTGGGGATCGAGGTTGCCATCGATGACTTTGGTACTGGGTATTCTTCACTGGCTTATTTGCGTAATTTTGAGGTCAATACTCTAAAAATTGATCGCTCCTTTTTGATTGATATCGCCACTAATACCGCAGATCAGGCGATTGTGAGCAGTATTATTGAATTAGCCCGTAACCTTAAATTAAATGTGGTTGCTGAAGGGATTGAGACGGTTGAGCAGTTAGAGCAAGTCTTTAGCCGTGGCTGTTATATTATTCAAGGGTATTATTTTGCTAAACCTATGTGCGTTGATGATTTTGAGCGCTATTTAGAGACAGATAACAAAATCGTCTCTATTGATCATTAAGCTAGAAACATAGTCTATTATTGGCTCGCGAATACTTAATATTTGTACAGCTGATGGGCAATCGTCTGCACGATATAAGCCAGTGAGCTTGAGATGTAAACGTTATCGTCTTCAGTGATGATGGATATTTTGTTTAGCAGTTTATTCAATTAAACTTCATCTGTTTGTATAAAGAGTACACAAACTTATCACTAGTCGGTCCAGATAAAATATGACTGACGGTTAAATCGATAAGTTTGTTAATATAACTCGGATTTTTATCCCATAAAAAGTAGCCTCACATGATGCGTCAACTACTCGCTTCTATTATTTTGTGTTTGTGTGTTACCCCGTCTTTGGCTGCAGAGCGCCTTAAAATTGGTGTCGTACTCAGTGGTGGTGGTGCTAAAGGCGCTGCTCACGTCGGCGTGCTCAAAATATTAGAAGAACATAACATCCCAGTCGATTATATCGCGGGCACCAGCATAGGTGCCTATGTCGCTGGCATGTATTCACTGGGTTACAGTGCGAGTGAAGTGGAAACTATCATGATGGGGGTCAACTGGGACAGTGGCTACTCGGACACCATACCGCGCAATATTTTGAGTTACAGGGATAAACAGTTACGCGACCGTTACAATATTCCGTTAAACATTGGCTATAACGAAGGCCAAGTGAGGGCGCCAAGTGGTCTGCTACGTGGTCAGACTATGTCACAACTTTTACGTCAGTCGACAGATCTGGTACAGCAATTTGGTCATTTTGATGATTTAGCCATTCCCTACCGAGCGGTTGCAACCGACTTAGAAACTAGCTTACCTGTGGTGATTAGTCATGGCAGTATGGTTAAAGCCATGCAAGCGTCTGCAACTGTACCTGGTGCACTTCAGCCAGCACAAATTGAAGGCAAGTTATTGGTCGATGGTGGTATTGCTAATAACATGCCCGTCGATGTGGTTAAGGCCATGGGAGCCGATATTATTATCGCCGTCGATATTGGCTCGCCTCTGGTCAAAAAAGATAAATTAGACAGTACTATCGCAGTGCTCGATCAGCTCTCTAATTTTTTGACCAATGCCAGCACTGAAAAACAAAAACAATTACTGACAGATAAAGATGTATTGATCCGACCCGCGATTGACGCCCTCAGCACCACTGATTTCACTATTATGCCGCTGGCATTAACCCTTGGAAAAGAAGCCGCTAATGGTCAGCTTTATAAGTTGAGCAGTATGAGCGTGAGCCCTGAGGAATATGCCGCCTACGTCGAGGCTAAAAAAGCCAAAGGTAAATTATTAATGGCGGATGTACGTCATCCCATTAATGAAATCGTATTTGAAAACCAATCTAAGGTGAGTTTGAATCTCTTGACGGAAACCTTGGATATTAAACCTGGGCAAGCTGTATCTAAAGACGAGCTTAATGAGGCGTTAAAGCGTATTTACTCCCTCAATAAATTTGAGCGTGTCGATGCTGAATTTGTAGAAGGTGAGGATGGCCGCATACTCACTGTCACCACTAAGGCTAAGTCTTGGGGGCCGAATTATTTCCAACTGGGCTTTAATTGGGAGGATGACTTTAATTCAGAATCTGCCATCAGTTTTGACATGGCTTATACCATGACCGATTTGACCTTTAATGGTGGTGAGTGGCGCAATGAGGTGAAGCTCGGCATTGAAAAGTTGTTTGCAACTGAGTTCTATCAGCCTTTAGACAGGGACCAACAGTTCTTTAGCCGTGCCCGTTATCAATACGATACCCGTGATTGGGACTTATACGATAATAACAGTCGTATCTTAACCTTCGACAAGAAAACCCATACGATTGAATTAGGCATAGGTTATAACTACACCTTACAAGGGATGATTGAGTTAGGCTTAGTCGCAGAGAAGGGGTCGATAGTCAATGATGTTTGGCTAACGCAGGACTTAGATTTTAGTTCCTATGGTGCTTACTTTAGGTTCGGTTACGATAGCTTAGATAGCATTAGCTTTCCAACATCAGGTAATCGCGTAACCTTAAACGTTTACGTGCGCAATGAAGATTTCAATGACAGTATCGACGATAATCAAAACCAATTTAGCGTGCAAATAGAGGCCGACTGGAAAGGTGCCTTGAGTGTCGGTAACCACGCTTTTGTTGGTAAGGCATCAATTGCTACTAACAATAATGATGGTGTCAATACGCTGCATTTATCTGAGCTGGGAGGATTCTTAAACCTGTCTGGTTACCATAAAGACTCAATTATGGGCGCACATAAAGTGTTTGGGGCCTTTATTTATCAATATGATCTCGGGCGTGATGCGCTAGGTATGACAGATTACCCTCTATACCTAGGTTGGAGCTTAGAGGCGGGAAATGTCTGGGACGAGCGCACTGACGTCACCCTGACCGATCTGATTTATGCATCGAGTCTTTATATCGGTACAGATACTTCCATGGGACCCGCAGCACTTGGTTTTGGGATCACAGATCTTGGCGATAAGTCCTTCTATTTATTTGTGGGTAAAAACTTCTAGTTTGAGATTTGTGTAAAGAACTTAAGGGCATGACTGAGGTTGTGCCCTTACTTTTTGGTCGATGGAAAAACTATAAGCGTCATCCCTATGGAAGTTACCTTGCCGAAATAGCTAAGAGTGTCGCTAAAGTGTCATATCCTTTTACAAAATCTTACTACTGTGAGGCGTGTCAAGATGCTAAGGTTTTGCGGGAAAAATAATAACTCTCAACGGAAGCTGGGGAAAACAATGAAGAAGATAAGCACACTGGCACTGAGTATCGCCTTGAGTTTAGGTTTAGCGGCTTGTAGTACTGAGCCTAAAACTGAAGCCGTCGCGGTGTCTGGCATTGAATTGCAAAACTTTGATGCCTCAGTTCGCCATCAAGATGATTTCTATTACAGCGTTAATGGAAAATGGTTGGCAAATACGCCTATTCCAGCTGACAAATCTAACTATGGCGCGTTTTCTGTGTTGTACGACCAAAGCCAAGATGCATTGAAGAAAATTATCGACGAAGCGGCCGCTAAAAAGAATCCTGCTGCAGGCTCTAATGAACAGAAAATCGGTGATTTCAATGCTAGCTTTATGAATACCGATTTGCTTGAAACATTAGGTGTTACTCCGCTTAAGCCATTGCTGGCCGATATCGCTGCCGCAAAAACGCACGCTGACTTACCCGCTGTGATGGGTAAATTACTGACGACGGGTTCTGGTATTCCTTTTGGTTTTTACGTCAATAATGACGCTAAAAACTCAACTCAGTATGCGGTGTATTTAAGCCAGTCGGGCCTTACGTTGCCTGACCGCGATTATTACCTAAAAGATGATCCTAAGTTTACCGCTAATCGCCAAGCCATGGCCAAGTATGTGACAGACATACTGACCGAGGCGGGTTACAAGGATGCTAAACGCGCGGCTAAAAACGTCGCCGACATCGAAATGATGATCGCTAAAAGTCAGTGGAGCCGAGTCGAATCCCGTGATGCCAACAAGGCATACAACAAGTTAGATCGTGCTGAACTGCAAAAGTTAACCGGTCAATTCGATTTTAATGCCTTTGCTGCGAGTGCGGGCTTAGGCGATAAAGTGACTGAAGTGATCGTGCGTCAGCCCTCTTATTTTGAAAAACTCGGCGCCAGTTTCGAGACATTCCCAGTATTGGCTTGGCAGGATTATCTTGCGTTCCACTTAGTGGATAGCTACGCCGAGTTACTGAGTAAAAACTTTGTTGATTTGAACTTTGCCTTTAAGAGCAAAACCTTAATGGGTATCGAAGAGCAGCAGCCACGCTGGAAAAAAGCAGTTGATGGCGCCGACCAAGTGATTGGTGAGTTAGTGGGTGAAGAGTATGTTAAGCAATACTTCAAGCCAGAAGCTAAAGCGCGCATGGAAACCATGATCAAAAACTTGATCAAAGGTTTTGAAGTCAGCATTAATGAACTTGAGTGGATGACACCAGAAACCAAAGTCGCCGCCCAAGAAAAACTGGCTAAATTTACCTACAAAATTGGCTATCCAGATAAATGGAAAGATTACTCAGGTTTAGATATCAAGGCTGACGAGTTAGTGGGTAACTACATGCGTTACGCTCAGTTTGAATATCAAGACATGATCAACAAGCTCGGCAAGCCAATCGATCGTACCGAATGGGGCATGACACCACAAACGGTGAATGCTTACTACAGCCCAGTGAAAAACGAAATTGTGTTCCCTGCAGCGATTCTGCAACCGCCATTCTTTAATATGGATGCCGATGATGCCGTTAACTACGGTGGTATCGGTGCAGTGATCGGCCATGAAATTAGCCATGGTTTTGATGACCAAGGCGCTAAATACGATGGTGATGGCAACCTGCGTGATTGGTGGTCAGATAAAGACAGAGAAGAGTTCCAAAAACGCGGTAAGCAGTTGTCTGCCCAATACTCAGGTTATGAGGCAATGCCCGGCAAGTTTGTTAACGGTGATTTGACCTTAGGGGAAAACATCGGCGACTTAGGTGGTTTAACCGTAGCGGCACGTTCGTATTTGATGAGCCTTAACGGCAAACCAGCGCCTGTGCTTGATGGTTTAACGGGCGAGCAACGCTTCTTTGTGGGTTGGTCGCAAGTATGGCGCCGTAATTACCGTGATGAAGAGCTGAGCCGTCGTTTGCTGACAGATCCGCATTCACCGAGCCATTATCGTGCCATGGGTACGCCACGTAACGTGGAAGCCTTTTATAAGGCCTTCGATATGAAAGAAGGCGATAAAATGTATTTAACACCAGATGAACGTGTGAAAATTTGGTAATAAATTCAGCAGATCGAAATAAAAAAGCCAGACAATGTCTAATGCCGATCAGTTAAGACAGATCGCTTGACGATCTCGCTGAAAAGATCAAAATCCGATGACCTCATGTCATCGGATTTTTTTATGCAACTCTCAGAAGCACTCGCCCGTACTCATATTACCCGCCTAACCGAATTCACCTGCTTAGCAGATGTGTTAGAACCTGAGTTAATTCAATCTTGCCTAGACTCTCAGGGCGTTGCGACGTTAAGACGGCGTAAATTGCCGATGGACGCGATGATTTGGGC